>JAATFW010000149.1 GCA_015654985.1 Sphingobacteriales bacterium
TGAAGATGAATCCGGGCATAATGCCGATCTTTGCTTCGTCGGCAGTGATAATGCCGGGACAGTTAGGTCCTATCAGGCGGCAGTCTTTGTCTTTAATATATTCCTTCACCATGATCATGTCTTTGGTGGGAATACCTTCAGTGATACAAACGATCACTTTAATGCCGGCTTCAGCCGCTTCCATGATGGCATCAGCAGCAAAGGGAGGGGGAACGAAGATGATCGATACATCTGCTCCTGTTTTATCAACAGCATCTTTGACGGTGTTAAATACAGGCCTGCCGAGATGAGTCAGACCGCCTTTTCCGGGAGTAACTCCACCGACAACCTGAGTGCCGTACTCAATCATTTGAGTAGCATGATAGGTACCCTCGTTTCCGGTAAAGCCCTGAACAATAACTTTTGAATTTTTATTTACTAATACACTCATTGAACGGAATTTAAGATATGCAAACTTAGATAAATTGCTTTTATATGCAAATACATAAACTGCATATAAAAGTCATATATCGGTCTCTCATCAGCCTTTGAGAAAAAATTTTATAGATGAAAACTATAAGAATAGGGCTAAAAGCCAAACCTTTTTATCAGCCGAAGGTCGTTTTTTCAATACCCGACGAATTAAACTGCAGGTCGAACAACCGTTTGTAATAACCATTATGCAGCAGTAATTGTTGGTGCGATCCCATCTCTTTTATCTCCCCCTGGTCGAGCACTATAATTTTATCTGCATTCTGAATGGTAGAAAGCCTGTGAGCTATCACAATAGAGGTACGGCCTTTCATAAGCTTGCCAATTGTTTGCTGGATGAGCAGCTCTGTTTCGGTGTCAACAGATGACGTTGCTTCGTCCAGCACCAATATTTTGGGGTTATATACCAGTGCCCTGATGAAAGAGATAAGCTGGGCCTGGCCTGCTGATAAGGTCGCCCCGCGTTCCATCACATTGTAATCAAAACCTCCCGGAAGGCGTTCGATAAAATCGCCGGCACCTGCTTCCCGGGCTGCTTCTATGAGCTGCTCCCTGGAGATAGAAGGGTTGTTCAGTGTGATATTATTGGCAATAGAGTCAGAAAATAAAAACACATCCTGTATGACGGTGGCAATCTGCGAACGCAGATATCCCAGTTCATACTCCCTGATATCGCGGCCATCTATTTTTACGCTTCCTTTTCCGATCTGATAGAACCTGTTCAAGATATTAATAATAGACGATTTGCCTGCTCCGGTAGCACCTACGAGTGCTAAAGTTTGTCCTGGTTCTACAGCAAAGGTTATGTTTTTTAAAACCCATTTATCGTCATTGTAGGCAAACCATACATTTTCAAATGAAATAGCGCCTTTCATCTTTTCGCTTGTGAAAGAGCTATTGTTCTCTTCTTCCTCGCGGGTGTCGAGAACAGTAAAGATGCGGTCGGCTCCAACCATCCCCATCTGGAGGGTATTGAATTTGTCTGCAAGCTCGCGGATAGGCCTGAACATCATGTTAATGTACATGATAAAAGCTACTACTACTCCGGGAGATATTTCATTGCGAATAATAGATTTAGACCCATACCATACCAGCAGGCCAATAGAAAGGGCGGAAATAATTTCTACTACCGGGAAGAAAATAGAATAATACCAGTTTGACCGGATATTGGCATCGCGGTGACGGGCATTGATCTGCTTGAACTTATGCATCTCCTGGTTCTCTCTTGCGAAATACTGGGTGATGCTCATTCCCGTAATATGTTCCTGTAAAAATGTATTTAAAAGGCCCACCTGGGTACGTACTTCCTGGAATGCCAGTTTAATGGCCTCTTTAAATACGTAGGTAGCAAAAAGCAACAGCGGCATGGGGATCAACACGATTAAAGTGAGCCTCCAGTCCTTATACAGCATGAAACCGATCATGGTGGCGAGCTGCAGAATGTTACCGGCTATGGTGATCAGTCCTTCGGAGAAAATATCGGCAATAGTTTCAAGGTCGGATACCGTGCGGGTAATTAGCTGACCGATAGGGGTCTTATCAAAAAATTTAAGTTTTAAGGTACTGATGTGGTTGAAAACATTAATCCTGAGGTCGCGTATGGTAGACTGGCCCAGAGAGTTGGTAAGGTAAGTTTGAAAATATTGAACAATGCATTCCAGGATAAGGAGGAACAGCATCAAAACGGTCATACTAACCAATCCGCTTTTATCATTGAGAAGGATGTATTTATCTACGGTATATTCAATAAGAAGCGGGCGCAGCGGGGCTATGCCGGCAAGGGCAACGGTAAGAATTACAGACCATATAAATATAGCTTTATAAGGCCGTATATATTTAAAAACCCTTTTTAGCAAATTAACATCTAATGCTTTGCCGGTAACTTTTGCCATTTAATAGTATCAGGTATATACATGCAAGGCTGCAAAAATAAAAATATTTTATCAGCAAGATGTCAGGCCGGAGTAAGGTAGTGTTAAGTTATACGTAAATAAGCGGGAAGTGATAAGCATAAAATCACCTTGAAATTCTTTGTTTTACGGTCTCTCATATTCCTTTAAAGAACAGTTTTATAGATTAAAATATTTTATATTTAACATACAGCAGTAACAAACACAGGAGCGCTCTTCCAGGCAGAGCCTGGTATTTAAGCAATTGTAATTTTCCTTTATAACATTTTTGTAAAAAAAACGTTTAAACATTGATTTTGATCCGTTTTTGTTAATTTTGTAGCGGTATCAAAGAATCTCTGACGATATCACAGAAAATGAAGAAAACTATTGCAAAAAAATTAGTAAGCATTCTTTTCCTCTCCATCTTTCTCAGCAAGATGGTAATTTCTGTTGCACCTTTAATTATAGTTCATTTAGATCCTGAGGCGGTCAATGCTGTAATTATGCAGCTTGAGATCGAGCATCCTAAATCATCCGATGCAAAAGAATGCGGATCGAAGGAATACATCACCCTGAATGCACTCTGTCTTACTCTTCCGAGCCCTGTGTGGATACTCAGACCGGCTACTGTAAGCACAGACCATGATAAACATGTTCAGGCATTCTTTCCTTCTGTTCCCACTCCGCCTCCGAATGCTTAATGGGTTTCTTTCCTTTTGCTATATCAATATTACGGCAATCTGATCATTTCTTACTTGTGATTTAAACTTATACATGGATATCTTATGCCCGGAAGTCAGGTTTCTGATTCCTGGTATCCGATATCGCATATCATACATCTTATTATTTTATACATATGGCAGCTAATCATTTATCTGCGTTAAAGGGTTTTAAGCATTATTTTTCGCCCCGCAATCTAAAGAAAGATCTTCCGGCGAGTATTGTAGTATTTTTAGTGGCGCTGCCCCTGTGCCTGGGTATTGCCCTTGCTTCAGGCGCGCCCTTATTTGCAGGAATCATCACCGGGATTATCGGCGGGATCGTTGTGGCATCTTTAAGCGGGTCACAATTAAGTGTAAGCGGGCCGGCGGCAGGACTAACAGTTATTGTTTTTGGTGCAATAGCTAAACTGGGTGCTTATGAAACATTTCTCATGGCCCTTGTTATTGCCGGCATTCTCCAGCTTATTCTGGGATTTCTTAAGGCTGGTACCATCGCTAATTATTTTCCGTCTTCTGTTATTGAGGGAATGCTTGCAGCAATCGGGATTATCCTCATTCTAAAACAAATACCTCATGCTGTAGGCTACGATGCTGACTTTGAGGGCAATGAGGCTTTTCAGGCGAATGACCAGAATACTTTTTCTGCTCTCAACAATGCACTCGGAGGAATCAGCTATGGCGCAGTGATCATCAGTATGTTGTCGCTCGCGGTATTGATCTACTGGCCGAAAATCAAAAAGGTAAGCGGGATTCCGGCAGCTTTGGTAGTTGTTGTAACAGGAATTGTTCTTGCTAAACTGTTTAAGGGATCGTCCCTGGAAATTAAGGAGGAGCATCTGGTACAGATCCCGGTAGTGAAATCATTAAGCGAATTCACCGGTCTTTTTGTATCACCCGATTTTTCTCAGATCGGCAACCCCGAAGTGTGGACAGTTGCTGTTACCATCGCAATTGTTGCGAGTCTTGAATCCCTGCTCAGCCTTGAAGCCGTTGATAAGATAGATCCGTTAAAGAGGGTTTCGCCAACGAACCGCGAGCTGGCCGCACAGGGAGCGGGCAATATAGTAAGCGGCCTGCTGGGCGGGCTTCCAATGACGGCTGTGATTGTGCGGTCGTCAGCCAATGTAAATGCGGGAGGCAAAACCAAGGTAAGCGGTATATTTCATGGCGTATGGCTTTTGCTTTCCCTGTTGCTTATCCCCGGATTGATCAATACTATTCCCCTGTCGTGCCTGGCCGCTATCCTGCTGATAACAGGGTACAAGCTGGCGAAGATCGCGCTCTTTAAAAAGATGTGGAGGGAGGGGTTGGCGCAGTTCATTCCGTTTGTTGTAACAGTGGTGGCAGTGGTACTTACCGACCTGCTTAAAGGGGTGGCTGTAGGAATGGTCATCGGTGTATTTTATATTCTCAGAAATAACCTTCGCAATCCATATTTTTATACAATAGGGAGAAATGGCGACAAAAAAGTAATCACCATCAGGCTTGCCGAGGAAGTTTCATTTCTTAATAAGGCAGCTATCTCTTATACCCTTAACCATCTGCCAAAAGAGTCGGATGTTATTATTGATGGCAGCAGCTCCAGATATATCGATCCTGATGTACTGGAGATTATTCATAATTTTAAGCACAATGCTTATTCAAAAGGCATCATCGTACAACTAAAGGATATAAAGCATAAGTATGATATTCCTCAACTGAAGGATATGATCTATACCCCGGAAAAGGATAAGGGAAATATTGTTAAATCCAATACAGAACCGGTAAGTATAACTAATAACCCATAATTCATAAACTCATAATTTTTTAAAATACATATGGCAAGTGAAAAAAATACAGCCGGAACACCGGCAATGAATATAAAGGAAATTCAGAAAGATACTTACCAGCAATTGCTGGAAGGAAATCGCTTTTTTGTTGAAGAACAACTCAAGGGCGACCCTGATTATTTCAAAAAACTAGCTTCAGGACAAAATCCGAAGGTACTTTGGATTGGATGTTCAGACAGCCGTGTTCCTGCAAATCAGGTAACCAATACCAAGCCCGGCGAAGTGTTTGTGCATCGGAATATTGCAAATGTCTGTGTACATTCTGATATGAATATGCTGAGCGTACTCGATTATTCTGTGAATGTTTTAAAGGTGAAGCATGTAATTGTAGCGGGCCATTATGGCTGCGGCGGGGTGGCTGCGGCAATGAGCA
>JAATFW010000294.1 GCA_015654985.1 Sphingobacteriales bacterium
GGTTGTGAGTTGCAGGTTGCAGGTTGTAAGTTGCAGGTTGCAGGTTGTGAGTTCAGGTTGCAGGTTGCAGGTTGCAGGTTGCAGGTTGCAGGTTGTGAGTTGCAGGTAGGCGCTTACAACTTACAACCTGTAAAACAGATTCTCAAGTCAATGATTATCAGCTATAAAAGTGTGTTGTATATCTAAATCAATTTTTTTAAATCGCTGGAAACCCGCAACCCGCAACTTACAACCCGCAACCCGCTACCTACAACCCGCAACCCACCTATGCCACATTTCTTCCTGCATTTACAATTCCATATACGGTACGGATGACCAGCTTATTAAAGATCTTAATTTTTTCCTCATCATACTTGTTTGATTCAAGTTGCTGAAGGGCATAATGCTGGATAATTACCAATGGCAGAATAATTCGTTCGCGTAAAGCGATAGAACGGCGTTCAACAGGATACTGTTCCAATAAAACGGTTGTTCCTGTTAATTCAAGCATCAGTTCGCGCGTAAGATCATACTCAGACTTCAACTGTTTCCAGAATACGGAAAATTGAGGATCATTTTCAAGATAAGCAGTGATCCGGAAATCGGCTTTCGACATTGACATGATGCAATTGTCGATCATGGTTTTAAACTGCCCGGAAGTTTCGTACAGGGCCCTTACGTCGTCCCACACCCCATCTTCCTTAGCCTTTTTAAGCGTTGATCCTACGCCGTAAAAGCCGGGAATATTTTGCTTTAGCTGGGTCCATGCGGTAACAAAACTGATTGCCCTGAGGTCTTCCAGTTTTAATTCTCCTCCTGAATTTCTTTTAACGGGCCTGCTGCTGATATTTATTTGAGACAGCAGCTTCAACGGGCTATGCTGTTCAAGATATTTCAGAAAAAGAGGATCTTCTCTTAATGCGACAAATGCCTTGTGGCTGGTAGCAGCCAATGAATCTATTAATGCTTTTTGATCGGGGCTCAGCGTATTCTTTTCGTCGCCGTCGAGTGAAGAAATAACCCCGGCATTGATCAGTTGTTCGATATTAAAATTAGCCGTATCAAAGGATCCGTACTGACTGCTGATAGTCTGCCCCTGGATAGTAAGCTGTATTTCATCATTGGCAATTTCTTTACCCATAGTGGCATAAAAACGGTGTGTTTTACCGCCACCTCTTGCAGGCGGGCCTCCCCGACCGTCAAAAAATGCAAGCTGAATGCCGTGCCTGCGGGCTAATGCTGTGAGTTCAACTTTCGCTTTGTAAATAGACCAGTTGGCCATAAGGTAGCCACCATCCTTGGTACTATCCGAAAAACCAAGCATGATGATCTGTTTACCGTCTCTCTTCTTCAGGTGTTCTTTATAAAAAGGATGCGAATAAAGCCGTTCCATTACAGTACCGGCAGCAGTAAGATCCTGAACTGTTTCAAACAGAGGAACAAAATCGACGGTCAGTTCGTCCTTTTTCCACCCGCTCCATAAAAACAAATTGATAAGCTGAAGAATGTCGGAGGCCTGCTGACAGTTGCTTATAATGAACCTATGAGATGCTTTTTCACCTCCGCTGAGCTGCATTCTTTTCATCAGGCGTATCGTCTGATAGGTATCGTTGCTTAATTCCTCATATCCGTCGGATGGGATGTCAGCTTCTTCAAAACCTATTTCCGAAAGTTTTTCTTCTTCTGAAAGATCATCATAATTTTCAGAGAAGGAAGAATTTCCGGTCTGGGGCCGGCCTTCCTGATGTGCCCTGCGCAATACCCTGCTGTCCTGGCGGATATCAAGAGAAGCAAAGTAGCATCCGAATAATCTTACTTTATCAATAAGGTCATCAACCTTGTCTGCAAATAAGCCATCATGCACTTTAAGGAGTACATCCTTTACCGCTTCAAGGTTACTGATAATTTCATCTTTCTGGTCCTTAGGTTCTTCAGACCTTACAAAGCTGTTCTGGTAGAAAAGGTCCTGAAGCCGCTCCATATATCCTTCTACCCCTCTGAATGTTACCCTTCGCTTCAGAAATCTGAAATCGCGGTAGTAACATCTGAAAAGGATCTCCCTTAAAAGCTCCGACACCTGTTTGGTGCTTTCACTGGTAACATTAGGATTTCCGTCCCTGTCGCCTCCGGGCCAGAAGCCCAGTTCTATGAGCTGATGATTGTTAAATATCGGTCCTTCAAATTCATTCTCTACCTGCTTCTGAAGGCTTGAAACAACGTGATAAAATACGTTTTCAAGGAACCAGGCCAGGCTGGCTGCCTCATTTACAGGTGTTGGTTTGCTCTTATTAAAGAATGGTGTTTTCCCTAATTGCTGCAGCAGCAGGTTAATGCTGTTTATATCATTTGTTTTAAGCGCTTCTGTAAGATCTGTAATAATAGCAAGCACTCTTCCGGGATAAAACTGCGTGGGATGGGCTGTAAGGACCAAACGCAGAGAGAAATCCTGAAGCGTTTTTCTGAGACTTGCTTTCATTGCGGGATTAGAGGAAGCCTGCTGAAGCAGGGCGATCAGCGATCCGCTTTCTTCCGGACTGTGTGTTTTGTTGAATGCAGAGTCTTCAATAGCATCAAACAAAACTACCTGGCGTTCTATATACTGGATAAACCTGAACAAAAGGTCGAAGCGGTCGGAAGCCTGAACGTACTGTTCATACTGTCCGAAAAAGCTCTCAATGATGTCTGAAGGGGCAATATTCTGTCTGACGCTTTCTTCACAATGTGAAGTAAAAAATGGCAATAATGTCCCGGTATGTTTAACCCGGTAAAACGGCAGCGTCAGAAATAAACTGTTATACAATTCAAATCTTGTTACTACCTCACTGGCAAAAACTGCTTCTTTTTGGCTTAATTTCATTGTGGGTATTGTAGTTCTATGTTACAAAAATAACAGCTTTAAACCTTTAGTGAAATTTTTTATTTGAAAGGATACACCCAAAGCGGGATAACTGTTAAGCGGCCAGCCATAGCAGACCGCTTAACATGAAGTTATTATACTGGTAATTAAACGCTTAAATATTGAAACAATTAATGTACAGCACGTACTTAAAATGTTAATTTTTCAATAAATATTACAATTAATTAACTTTTTTCTAATGACTACAGACCTTAATCAGCAGGAGCCTATCCATTAACAATTTCTCCGCCGTTAGGATGAAGTACCTGTCCCGTCATATAACTCGAATCGTCAGAAGCGAGAAAAACGTAACAGGGTGCAACCTCTTCAGGCTGCCCCGGCCGTTTCAGGGGAACATCACTACCAAAGGAGGCGACATGCTCTTCCGGAAAGCTGGCGGGAATAAGCGGCGTCCATATTGGTCCGGGAGCGACTCCGTTAACCCTGATCCCGCGTGAAGCCAGTGCTGTCGATAAGGACCGCGTAAAGCCTACTATAGCCCCTTTGGTAGAAGCATAATCTATGAGATGGCTGCTTCCCCGGTAAGCTGTTACAGAAGTAGTATTTATAATAGTACCTCCTTTGGGAAGATATTTAAGCGCTGCTTTTGTTAAAAAGAAATGAGGAAAGATATTGGTGCGGAATGTCTTTTCGAGCTGCTCTGCCGTAATGTCTTCCAGATTTTCCTGCGGGTATTGAACCGCAGCATTATTGACGACAATATCAAGCCTGCCGAATTCAGAAAATGCCTTTTCTGCAACGGCAATACAATGCGATTCTTCGGATAAGTCTCCCGGGATCAGCAGGCATTTCTGTCCTTCGTTCTCAACCTGCCATTTAGTTTCCTTTGCATCTTCATGCTCATCAAGATAAGCAATAGCTACGTCCGCCCCTTCACGGGCAAAGGCCAGGGCTACGGCCCTTCCGATACCACTGTCGCCACCTGTTACGATAGCTGCTTTCCCTGCCAGTTTTGAGAAAACATCCTGTTTTTCGCCTTCATAGGCAGGCCTTGGTGTCATTTCGGATTCAATTCCCGGCTGCCGGTCCTGATGCTGCGGCGGCTGTATCCCGATAGATTCATTTGATTGTTGCATAGTTTAAATTTTAGATAGATGTTATAAACTGCTTATTTAACAATATAAGCAAAGCAGGGTTTTTAATTTCGAAGCTTCTTCATTTTCATTATTATTGCCGGATGTTGTTTGACGACACCTATAAAACCATAGAGCAACCAGCCGAAGGAACATTTCGCGACCGCGGAAGTAAGTTTATTGCTTACGCATTTCCTGTACATTCAGAATCAGATGCTAAGATAAAGATGGCATCTGTAAAAGCAGGGCACTCAAAAGCACGTCATCATTGCTGGGCATTACGTTTAACACCCGACAGGTCTGTATTCAGGATAAATGATGATGGTGAGCCTTCGGGCACCGCCGGAAGACCCATTCTGAACACCATTCTTTCGGTTGATCTTACCAATGTTTTAGTAATAGTGGTAAGGTATTTTGGGGGCACACTTTTGGGTGTACCCGGACTGATCCATGCTTATAAAACTGCTGCCGCTGAGGCCCTTAAGTCCGCGAAAATTATCTCCTGTACCGTAAACGATGTATACAGCCTCAACTTTGAGTATCTGCGCATGAATGATGTAATGCGGATCGTTAAAGAGGAAAACCTGAATATCCTCAGGCAGGAATACGACAATACCTGCCTCCTCGAAATAGAAATACGTAAAACTCAGTTAAACAGCGTGCTTGAAAGGTTCAGTAAGATAGACGGGCTAAAGCAACTTTATCTTTATACCATATGATAAAGAAGTATTATATTATACTAAAGAAGACTATACTATGAGAAAAGCCTCCCGTTTTACCGGAAGGCTTCTCTCATATTTTACCATCAGAACTTTTCGTACTAAAAAAGATCTGTCAGAGATATAATTAATTATTTAATTTCCTGTCGATTCCTCTGGTGATGTCATTCATTATAAAAGAAGGGATCGTACCGCTTACCAGCTTCCATGTCCGGTCGCTATTGCGGAACAGGGTACCCAGATAAGTGTCATTATCTAAGTTTACCTGATAACCATCAGAGCCCTTTGTAATAACAAGCTCATTAAATTCACCGTTATCAAACAGGTTAATGAAAAAATTAAAACTATTCGCCATTGCTGTTCCATTATCACTCATAAACTAACAACATTTCTCCGGGATATATTGTTCATAAAAAACAGGAAAATTATTAATAATAATTTAATATCCCTTTTTCCGGCATTTTATATCTCAGGTTCTCTGCATGTTATATCTCAGGAAAATTTGCTCCTCAGGGCCGCCAGCTTAGCATTAAAATCATTTTCAGGGACCTTCTTTTTGATATTTTTCGAAGTTGCCCGGTTACCGGAAATCTTTTCTTCCTTTCTGACAACTTTTTCTTCTTCCTTCATCGACAGGGAAATTCGCTTCCTGGCTACGTCAACCTCTGTAACTGTAACCTCAACCTGCTGATGAACTTTCACAACTTCATTCGGATCTTTCACAAACCGGTTCGCAAGCTGGCTTAAATGGACCAGTCCGTCCTGGTGTACGCCGATATCAACAAAAGCCCCGAAGTTGGTGATGTTGGTTATGATGCCTGGAAGTTTCATCCCGGTTTTCAGATCTGAAATATCGTTAACCCCTTCAGTAAAGCTGAACGCTTCAAATTGTTCACGGGGATCACGGCCCGGCCTGGCCAGTTCCTGGAGAATATCTTTTAAGGTCGGTAAACCTACATTTTCACTCACATAATTTTCAGGGCGTATTTTCCCGCGGAGCGTTTCGTCCTTCATCAGTTCTTCTATGGTGCAGTTCAGATCCGTTGCCATCTGCTCTACCAAGCCGTAGCGTTCAGGGTGAACAGCACTGCCGTCCAGTGGGTGTTCGCCGGTACGGATGCGAAGAAATCCTGCCGATTGTTCAAAAGCCTTGTCGCCAAGACGGGGCACCTTCCTGAGGGATTCCCTGCTCCTGAACGCCCCGTTTTTATTCCTGTACTCAACGATGCTTTTAGCAAGCTGCGGGCCAAGCCCGGAGATATAAGAGAGTATTTGTTTCGAGGCTGTATTTAATTCTACCCCCACCGCATTGACACAATTGGTAACAGTATCGTCAAGCGAGCTCTGAAGTTTATTCTGATCTACGTCATGCTGGTACTGCCCTACGCCAATTGACTTAGGATCGATCTTCACGAGTTCCGCCAGCGGGTCCATCAGGCGTCTTCCTATTGATACTGCTCCCCGCACTGTTATATCTTTGTCGGGAAATTCTTCCCTTGCAACTTCAGACGCCGAATAAACAGAAGCACCGCTTTCATTAACCATTACAACGTCCGGATCCGGGAGGTTTAAACGTTTTATGAAGGTTTCTGTTTCACGGCCTGCCGTACCGTTGCCTATGGCGATCACCTGAACAGAATAAGCCTGCACAAGATGGCGGACTGTTTTTTCTGCTTCGGAAGCTCCTCCGGCGCCGGTATGCGGATAGATAGCTGTATTGTCAAGCAACTGGCCCTGTTCATCCAGGCACACTACTTTACAGCCGGTGCGGAATCCGGGATCTATAGCCATAATGCGTTTCTGCCCCATGGGAGCAGCCAGCAGAAGCTGACGCATGTTTTCAGCAAAAACCCTTATAGCCTCTTCATCAGCCTTTTTCTTAGTCAGCAAACGTACTTCTGTTTCCATAGAAGGCTTCAGAAGGCGCTTATAGCTGTCGGCAACAGCAAGCCTTACCTGGTCTGAAGCAGAACTGTTTGTTTTAACGAAATAACGGTCGGGAATAGCAACAGCTTCATCCTCCGGAGGCAGAATATCGAGGGAGAGGATCAATTCCTTTTCTCCCCGCCTCATTGCAAGTATCCGGTGCGAAGGAGCTGTTTTTACAGGTTCCGTCCAGTCGAAGTAATCCTTATACTTAGCTCCTTCTTCTTCCTTCCCTTCAATTACTTTTGAATGAAAATTTCCCTTATCAATAAATAGCTGCCTTATCAGCGCTCTTGTCTCAGCATGCTCACTGATCTGTTCTGCGATAATATCACGGGCTCCCGCCAACGCTTCCGCCTCTGTACTTACGCCTTTCTGCTCATCAATATATTTTGCAGCCTCTTCCTGTAAATTGAATTTACCCTGTTCCATAATAAGGTCAGCCAATGGCTGAAGGCCTTTTTCTCTGGCAGTGCCGGCCCGGGTTTTCCGTTTCGGACGATAAGGAAGATAAAGGTCTTCCAGAACGGTCATTGTTTCGGCTTCCCTGATCTGCTTCTCCAGTTCCGGGCTTAATTTTCCCAGATCTGTGAGCGATTTGAGGATAGCCTCCCTGCGTTTGTCCAGTTCGCGTAATTGTTCTGCACGGTCGCGTATTGCAGCAACCTGCACTTCATCCAGGCTTCCGGTAAGCTCCTTACGGTATCGGGAAATAAAAGGGACTGTAGCTCCTTCGTCAAGTAATGCAACGGTGGTGCTTACCTGCTTTTCGTTTAAAGAAAGCTCTCCGGCAATCTTCTTAAAATGTGAAATCATATCTTTCCAGGCAATCAATAAAAGCTGCGAATTTGGGGCTATATTATGATAATTCAAAATTTATGTGCTGACATCGAAGGCTGCTTCAGAATCCATAACCTAAAGCCGCTTTTACAAGAAGGCCTGTACAAATTGCGGTGGTTATGCTAATTAATGTACCTATAAGCACATACTCTGTGCGTTGATGGGCATCTTTGCTGTCGCTGAAACGCAGAATGGATTTTGCTGCCGTAAGTAATCCGATTGCAGCATATTGGTTAAATACAACCAAAACAAAAATGATAATCCGTTCGAGTATTCCGATCCATTTACCGGCGTTCCCAAGTGTTTTTTCCTGTTCCCGGATCTGATTCCGCCATTTGGCGGTAAGCATTCCGATCATGATCCCTGAAGGATACGAGAGGAAAATAACAGCAAGTGCGCAAAGCCAAACCTGCCTGCTGTTTAATGCAGTAACTGCTTTTTCAATGAGCTGAACTTCGCCCGGAAAAAGGATCAGCCCAAGGATTACAATAACAACAATATGCAGAAACTGATCTGTAAAAAAATAAATAAGCGTTGCCGGACGATAAGATTTCCAGAGATCTATAAAGAAATGTGTGATCAAAATTGTAAGGGGCACAGCCCAGTTTCCAAAACCTGTAAAGAACCATGCTACCAGGGCCGTTAAGCCCGCATGCATATATAAATGCCCGGATCTCCAGTGACGGGTCTTTCTGCTGTTAACCCACGAATTAGGCTGCAGTACAAAATCTGTAAGCAGATGAGCGGAAAACACCTTTAGATACCAGAGATATAACATATGTTTTTTATTCAGTAAACAATAATACAAGTTTACGATATATTTGGATAGCTTTATCCAGTTCTCCCCAGTTAGCTGCCCGGGCCAGCTTATTTATGGTGGACTGGCTTTTTCCCAGTTTTTTCGCTGCTTCCATCTGGGTTGCCCCCAACAGAAGTTCGGCAACTGCTTCAGACTGTTTTGGCGACATTTTCTGCACCAACAGGTCTGCAAGGAGCGCCAGGCCTTCAAGGCCTGCATCGATCTTTTTATCCATACAGCGTAACGCAAGCCGGGCAGAGCTTTTATTTAACAGGTCAAGCTCTCTTCCTGATAACATGAATGCTTCGCCATTAGCTGTCGCCATATCTTTAAAGGGCTCCTGCACTGACCCGATTCCGATGGCGATCCTTATATCAATGCTTTCTTTCTCATCCTGCCAGATACCAAACTTTGCTATGGTACGAAGCCTTAAGGAAAGCGCGAGTGCATGTTCTGCCTCGTATAAGACATGAAAGCTGTCACCACGATAGAAATCGTTTTTTGCTCTTACCCGTTTAAGCTCATCCTTTAAAGCGGAAAGCAGATTGTCTAACTGTTTCCGGTCAATCAAACTTGAATTTACTATGTCTGCTGTAAGGACAGCTTTAACTGAAGTCATATACAAATATATATAAATATGGCGATAATTATAGATTATAGATAAATACGGCGATAATTATTTTTTATTCACGAATACGGCGATAATGGGTATTAGCCATACGGCCCCACCACCAAACGCCGAAAAGAGGCAAAACAGCTTTAAACCTCATGCTGATGCGTTTAAGATCTGTACCAATAGGAATACCTTTCTGGTTAATGGTTGTAATCAGTAAAATTCCCGGGCAATATTGGAAATTATTTTTTTGCTATGGTTTATAATGAAAAAAAATAAAAAAATATTACCAATAAAAAGCAACTTTTTTTACCTTTGTGACGATAAGGTTTAGGTGCCTCGATTGCGCTCATCGCAACGGGGCTTTTTTATAGTTTCTCCTGCTCCAATATAATATCCTTTACTTTGTTTAACCTGTAATGAAAGGAACCGAATGCCGGTACTGTTACAAGCGATTCAGCAATAAAGAAATGGCTCTCTAAAAACTTAGGAAGATTAGATATATGCTCTGCCGGGCTTAATTCAAGCGTATCAGGAATTGTGTGGGTTGAAAAAAAAACTTTTAATTCTGGAATTGTCATCCCTGCAAAAGTAAAAATAAATGTGGCTGCTGCTTAAAAAACAATTAATCGGGGTTAATAAAAAAACCGCCTGTAAAACAGACGGCTTTTCAATCTGCTCAATTAACCCTTAACCTAACACCGAAGAATTTTCTGATTCCTTTTAGCGAAATACCACCCTTTTACCACCCCAAAAGTTTTTCGTGCATCCGGATAAGCTTATGTTAAAAGAAAAACCTGCTTTATCTGCTGTAAAGGCACCCCTGATCTTTGAATAGCAGATCGGGAGCCATGGAAGGATAAAAAAGAAAACCACCACCCCTCACCACCCCAAAAGTTTCTTCCGAAAACTGCCCTTTTTTGGGTGAACCTGATTATTCTGAAAAAATTCAGGCCGAAAGAAGCGGCCGTACCAATGCCGCCCCGGGTTCGCCCTCCGGCCGCTGCAAACCTGGTGTTTCTTCCATAGTTCTTTCATTCGGCTTTCATTGTTCTTCCATTGTTCTTCCGAACGCAATGGAAGAACTTCGAAAGAACTTCGGAAGCCGGATGGGAAAACAGGCGAACAACGGGGCCTTATGAGCCGGACTTAGGGCGGATATGCTGTGGCTGTAACATCA
>JAATFW010000328.1 GCA_015654985.1 Sphingobacteriales bacterium
CGGCGTTTAATACGGTGAAGGTACTTGAGAAAGCGGGATGTAAAGTGAAGTATAACCCTGAACAGACTTGTTGCGGTCAGGCGTCGTTTAATGCGGGGTTTTGGGATGAAGCGAAAGCTGTGGGGAGCAAATTTCTAAAGGATTTCTCGGAAAATAATTATATCGTGTCGCCTTCCGCATCGTGCACAGGGATGGTGAAAAACTATTATAACGATCTGTTTACAAATACTGCCGTTCATAATAAGTGCAGGGCTATTCAGAGTAACATTCACGAACTGTCTGATTTTCTGGTAAATGTTCTTGGCAAAGATTACTTCGGAGCCGAACTGGAGGGAAGGGCTGTGTTTCATGATTCATGTGCCGGCCTCCGGGAGTGTAAGATCAAAGATGAACCGAGGGCCCTGCTTGCTAAGGTACATGGGTTGGAGCTTGTAGAAATGAAAGATACCGATACCTGTTGCGGCTTCGGCGGAACGTTCTCAGTTAAATTCGACAGTATCTCTGCTGCAATGGCTCAGCAAAAAGTGGATAATGCACTCGCTGTAAATGCAGAATATATCATATCAACTGATGCTTCCTGCCTTCTGCATCTACAGGGATATATTGATAAGAACAAGTTACCCATTAAAACAATGCATCTGGTAGATGTGCTGGCACATGGGTGGGGGAACGTGTGATACTTACCACTTATAACTTACTACTTACAACTTAATTCCCTACCTTTGCCTCAGAATTGAAGATCACCCTGTACGTGATCGTATTTATAAATAATTTTTTGAATTAAAATCATAGTTGTAGATGATTAACATTACTCTTCCTGATGGTTCTGTCAAACAGTATGAAAACGGAACCACTGCCTTCCAGATTGCACAATCAATTTCTGAAGGTCTAGCGCGAAATGTATTAGCGGCTGAAGTAAACGGCCAGGTTTGGGATGCCAGTCGTCCGATTGAGTCAGACGCCAGTGTAAAATTGCTCACCTGGAATGATACAGCAGGTAAGTCAACTTTCTGGCATTCATCGGCGCATTTAATGGCAGAAGCCCTTGAGGCTTTGTATCCGGGAACGAAATTCGGTATTGGCCCGGCTATTGAAACCGGCTTTTATTATGATGTGGATTTTGGCGACCGCGAGTTTTCTTCCGACGACTTCAAAGACATCGAAAATAAGATGCTTGAGCTGGCCCGGACGAAATCTGAATATGTTCGTACGCCTGTAAGCAAGGCGGATGCTGAAGCTTATTTTACTGACAAAGGGGATGAGTATAAACTCGACCTGATAAAAGATCTGCCCGACGGCTCGATCACTTTTTATACACAGGGAAATTTTACCGACCTGTGCCGTGGCCCTCACATTCCCAATACAGGGTTTATCAAAGCTGTAAAGCTTATGAACGTTGCCGGGGCTTACTGGCGTGGTGATGAAAGCCGGAAACAACTGACCCGTATTTACGGGGTTACTTTTCCGAAACAGAGCGAACTTACAGATTACCTGAAAATAATCGAAGAGGCTAAAAAGCGCGATCACCGGAAGCTGGGAAAAGAACTTGAGCTCTTTACTTTTTCCGAAAAAGTGGGAATGGGCTTGCCGCTCTGGTTGCCAAAAGGCGCTGCCCTGAGAGAAAAACTTGTGAACTTTCTTCAGCGTGCTCAGGTTAAAAGTGGATATGAGCAGGTAATTACCCCGCATATCGGGCATAAAAACCTGTATGTTACTTCTGGGCATTACGAAAAATATGGTGCAGATTCCTTCCAGCCGATAAAAACACCGCAGGAAGGAGAGGAGTTCTTTTTGAAACCCATGAACTGCCCGCATCATTGCGAGCTTTATAAATTTAAGCCACGCTCGTATAAGGACCTTCCGGTCCGGTATGCCGAGTTTGGTACTGTATATCGTTATGAACAGAGCGGAGAGCTTCATGGCCTGACAAGGGTGCGTGGATTTACTCAGGATGATGCGCATTTATTCTGTCGCCCAGATCAGGTTAAAGAAGAATTTAAGAAGGTGATCGACCTGGTGCTTTATGTCTTTAATGCTCTTGGTTTTGATGATTATACGGCACAGATCTCTTTACGCGACCCTGCAAACAAGGTAAAATATATTGGTTCTGATGAGAACTGGCTTCTTGCCGAATCGGCTATTATTGAAGCTGCGGAAGAGAAAGGCCTGTCTACCGTTGTTGAGCTGGGTGAGGCCGCATTTTACGGTCCTAAGCTTGACTTTATGGTGAAAGATGCTTTGGGAAGAAAATGGCAGCTTGGCACTATCCAGGTGGATTATAATCTCCCTGAGCGCTTTGAGCTTGAATATACCGGCAGTGATAATGCCAAACACAGGCCCGTGATGATTCACAGGGCTCCTTTCGGTTCTCTTGAGCGTTTCGTTGCTGTGCTGATCGAACATTGTGCCGGTAATTTCCCTCTCTGGCTTAGTCCCGAGCAATTTATTATCCTTCCAATCTCAGAGAAGTATGAAGATTATGCAAAAAAAGTTTTGGAATCGTTGAATAATTCCGATATTCGCGGCTTGATTGACTTGCGGGATGAGAAGATTGGAAGAAAGATCAGGGACGCCGAAGTTAAGAAAATTCCCTACATGCTTATAATAGGTGAAAAGGAAATGGCCGAAGGAAAAGTTTCCGTTAGGAAACATGGTCAGGGTGATTTGGGAAGCATGGCGGCGGAAGAATTTAAAAAACAATTAATTACAGAAATTACGGTTTAAACAGAATTTAAATTTGGCATTAGGTAGACCAGGTTTTAACAAAGGTCCCCGGGGACCGAGACCTCCGTTTAAGAGAAAAGAGGCAGAGCATAATATCAATGAGTTCATTAAGGCACCTCAGGTTCGCCTTGTAGGGGATAATATTGAACAGGGAATTTATCCATTAAGTGAAGCCAGGGCAATAGCCGACGAGCAGGAACTTGATTTGGTAGAGATCTCTCCGAATGCCGATCCCCCGGTTTGCAGGGTAATTGATTACAACAAGTTTATCTACGAGCAAAAGAAAAAGCTTAAGGAGATAAAGGCGAATGCTAAGCAAACTGTAATAAAGGAAATTCGTTTTGGACCAAATACCAATGAGCATGATTTTCAGTTTAAACTGAAACACGCCATCGGTTTTCTTGAGAGTGGCGAAAAGGTAAGGGCCTATGTTCATTTTAAAGGAAGAGCCATTGTGTATAAGGAACAGGGTGAAATTCTCTTATTAAGGTTCGCCCAGGCCCTTGAAGAAGTTGGAAAAGTAGAGCAACTGCCAAAACTCGAGGGAAAACGGATGTTTTTGATCGTTGGGCCGAAAGCGAAAAAATAGGGATAGAGTTAAAAGTGTAAAGTGTAAAGTTAAAAGTTAAAAGTTAAAAGTTGAAAGTTGAAAGTTGAAAGGTGAAAGATCATGCGGTTGTTTTGATACTTGATACCAGATACTTGCTGCTAACTGATACTAAAAATAAAACAAGTAAAAACAGAGTTATGCCAAAAATGAAGACCAATTCCAGTGCTAAAAAGCGTTTTAAGCTTACTGGAACCGGTAAAATTGCAAGGAAGAACGCGTTTATGAGCCACATCTTAACAAAGATGTCTACTAAACGTAAGCGTAACTTAAGTCAAACCAGCTTAGTATCTGAGGCTGACTTAGGAAACGTTAAGAGAATGCTTTGCATCGGGAAGTAAATTAATTATTTAACCAGGCACCCGGTTGTAAGACTGCTGTAACACGCAGCGCCGTCTGCCAAAATCAAAAACAACATGCCACGTTCGGTCAACGCAGTAGCGTCAAGAAGAAGAAGAAAAAAGATCCTTAAATTAGCCAAAGGTTATTGGGGATCACGCAGCAAGGTTTATACTGTTGCTAAAAATACGGTAGAAAAAGGTTTGCAGTATGCTTACCGCGACCGTAAAACCAAGAAAAGAGAGTTCAGGGCTTTATGGATTCAGCGTATTAATGCAGGTGCCCGTCACCACGGAATTTCATATTCTCAGTTAATAGGTAAATTAACGGCAAAAGGTATTGGTTTAAACCGCAAGGTTTTGGCCGACCTCGCAATGAATGAACCGGAAGCTTTTAAAGCAATAGTTGATGCAGTAAAATAGAGTCAACAATTAAACAAAAAAAGGGAACCAACACAATGGTTCCCTTTTTTTGTTTTAATGAGGACGGCGAAGGGATAGCCGGGAGATAAAGGGCAGTATGTAAATGATAAAATAACTCGGTGCATTTTTATAAAAAAGATTTTCCAGCGGTTTATACTTACTAACTTAGTACTTACAACTTACAACTTAACAACAGCTATGGATTTTGGAAAAGTTCCTGAAACGCAATTACCGGAAATTGATTTTAGTTTGCCGGAAGACAGTACCCTGACAAAGCAGGTTCTTAAAGAAGCTTCAAAAGTTGAGAACCCAAAGGTATATGTTGGTTGTGCGAAATGGGGAAGGAAAGAGTGGGTAGGCCTTATTTACCCTGAGAAGACGAAGGAAGCAAAGTTCCTGGACGAGTATGTAAAGCATTTTAACTCTATTGAGCTGAATGCGGTATTTTACAATATGCCTAAACCTGAGCAGATCAGCGCGTGGCGCGAAAAGGCAGAAGCAGAAAAGAAAGATTTTAAGTTCTGTCCGAAGTTCACCCGCAGTATCAGCCATATCAGGCGCCTGAAGAATGCTGAAGAGGATACTACCCGGTACCTCGAAAGCATATCCAACTTTGGGCCTTGCCTTGGACCTTGCTTTTTGCAGTTAAGCGATAACTTTGGACCGAAGAACCTCGAAGTTTTACAGCAATATCTTAAATCGTTGCCCGTAGACCTGGATATGTTTGTGGAAGTAAGACATCCTGACTGGTTCGCTGATCCGGCAGCGAGAGAATCGCTGTTCAGTACTCTTCGTCAATTGAACAAAGGTGCGGCTATTACAGACGCCAGTGGCCGCCGCGATTGTGTTCACATGGAACTGCCCACTCCTCATGCTTTCATCCGTTTTGTGGGGAACGGGCTTCATCCTACAGATTTCAGCAGAATTGATGAATGGGTAGACCGCATTGCTGTCTGGATACAACAGGGGCTGCAATCGGTGTACTTTTTCCTGCATCAGCATGATGAGAAAGATACTCCTGTATTAGCTGATTATACTATCAAAAAATTAAATGAGAAAACCGGTACTCACCTTAATTCTCCGGTTTTTGTAAAAAAAGCTTCTGAACTGTTTTAAACTTTGCAGGACATTGATTGTTTCATAATAATCTACTAATTTAGTAGAGTTAATGTGATCCTTTAATTTAATGTAGTATAAAAATGAGCTTAAGAATTGGCGATACCGCCCCAAACTTCACCGCCCAAACATCACAGGGCGAAATTAATTTTTACGATTATGCCGGCGACAGCTGGGTTGTGTTATTCTCACATCCTGCTGATTACACGCCGATCTGTACTACCGAGCTTGGTCGTACAGCCTCTCTCAGCGACGAGTTTGCAAAGCGTAATGTAAAGGTGATTGCTTTAAGTGTTGATCCTGTCGACAAACATAAAGGCTGGATCCAGGACATTAATGAAACTCAGAATGTTGAGGTTAATTTCCCGATTATTGCAGACGAAAACAAGGAAGTGGCTGAAGCTTATGGAATGATCCATCCAAACGCATCGGAAACCCATACTGTGCGCTCACTTTTTGTGATCGGCCCCGACAAGAAGGTCAAACTGATCATTTCCTATCCGGCTTCAACCGGCAGAAACTTCCAGGAAATCCTTCGTGTGATAGACTCACTCCAGCTTACAGCAAATTATAGTGTAGCAACTCCTGCCGACTGGAAAGACGGAGAGGATGTAGTGGTTGTGAACTCTATTAAGACTGAAGATATCCCTTCTAAGTTTCCAAAAGGCCACCGTGTGGTGAAGCCTTATTTACGGTTTACACCTCAGCCGAATAAGTAATAAGTAATAAATATAGTAAGTAATAAAAAAGAAACTGAAGAGGAAGCTGTGGTTTCCTTTCAGTTTCTCAGCAGAAACGTCTTTTTCTCAATTATTTCGGGGGTAAGATCAAATCCTGCAATTTTTTTATATGCTTTCTATAAAATTGCATATAAAATTTTTTTTATCTAAGTTTGAATAAATCTCCTGTTCTTAGTTTACCTGATAAATAAATCTAAATTTCTTTTTCAGTTATAATAATTGCGGTTGATTTAGTGGTAATTTTATTTTTAATAATTTATGAAAACTGGAAAAGTTAAATGGTTTAATGCTGAAAAAGGCTATGGTTTTATTGTACAGGAAGACGGGAAAGAGATTTTTGTGCATTTTAAAGACATTCAGGGAGGTGTAAATGCTTTACGTGATAATGATAGCGTAGAGTTTGAAGTTGCCGAAGGACGTAAAGGCCTGCAGGCCGTAAATGTGAAGAAAGTTTAAGTCAACATAACCATACTAATTAGTAAGAGCCTCCCGCCAGGAGGCTTTTTTTATAGATTAATTTCTCTCTGCTTCTATAACGATCAGTTTACCCGACTGGCCCGTAGTAAAGATCAGGTAGCTATCCCCCCCGTCGCGAAGCCGGTGCTTTTTCTTTAATTCATCTACAGATAAAGGAAAGTTTCGTGAAATAACGTTAGCTTTTCTGGCCCCTTTATTTTTAGAAAAAGCCTTGTATTCAAACACCGCGACTGTTTTAAATACCTTTCCTGCAAAATCATTAACAGGCAGATCAGATGTATAAAGATGTGTATTCGGATGGATTTTAAGAATATTGAATCTTTCAGCAATTAATTTAAAGCAACCTGCTTTCAGCAAAGCTACATCAGGTTCATACAGGTAAGGCTTCGGATCAGAAAAATGACCGATAGATATGGCCCTTTCTTCTGAATAGAAAAACAACAGGTTTTTTTCCCCTTCATTGTTCAGAGCCGTACAATGGATCCTGGCCTCGCCTTCAAAACCTTTGTCTATTACCCAGAGTAACTCTTTACAATCATTTTTTACGCTTATTACATGTACCTCTGATACCTGTTGAAGCTCTTTCAGCCCCGATTGGATATCAAACAGCGGAGATGTTTTGATGATAATGCGCCGGGCTTTAGAGAGCAGCAGGGATAAATTCGCAACAACGTCAGGTTCCGTATCCTTTAATAGGAACATCTTTTTAGTCTGGATCCGCCTGCCGGGATCTATATAGATCGTATCAAAAACTTTGTCTGTACTTTCTAGAAAGCGAATGCTGTCTGTCTGAATGAAACTAATGTTTTTGATTCCCAGCGCCTCAGAATTATGCCCGGCAATTTCAGATAACTCTTTATTTTGTTCTATATGGACCACTTCTTTAGCCCTTTTCGCAAAGTAACAGGCGTCTGCTCCAAAACCGCCTGTAAGATCGGCAAGAGTATCTCCCTTAATTAAACGGCTTTTATATTCAGCGGTCAGCTCCGAAGAGGATTGCTCGATATTGAGTTTCGGGGGATAATAAATATTGGGCGTATTAAACCATAAGGGTAGTTTTTTTTGACAACGTTTCCTTCCGTCAATCTGCACAGCAAGTTCCGCTGAAGAGACCTCCGGAAAAGGGCTCTTTTGTAAAGCAATATCAGAGGGGGTATCATCCTGATACCGGCGAATAAATTGCTGTACTTCGGTATTTAAAATATGCTTATTCAAAGAATTTAATTCATGTCGCGCATTACCATCTGACAGGTATGCCGGCTTTTTACCTCTAACAGAACCTTTTTGCTTACTGTAACGCGCTCGATTGTCTGCTGGTTATAATAACGGATCGTTACAAGCTCAAGTCCCTTATTATATTTTACCCTGTAAGTAGCAGACAGCGTTTCTATAAGTTTCATGATCTTTGCGTCATCATTATCAATGCTTATCGAAAAACTGAGTGCCGTATTAAGCATTGTATTGACCTTAATTCTGTGCTGATGCAGTATGTCAAAGATCTGGCTCAGGTTTTCCTCTATGATAAACGAAAAATCTTTCGGATAAATAGAGATCAGTACCTGGTCCACTTTAAAGATAAAAGAAGGGACCTCCAGAGGTTTATCAGTATTGCCGATTAGTGTTCCCGGTGCTTCAAGATCTAAAAATGACCTGACATGGAGTGGGATACCATTATTTTGCAGTGGTTTAATCGTTTTTGGATGGATAACTGTAGCGCCATAATAAGCCAGTTCTATCGCATCGTAATAACTTAGCTGCGGAATAAGTTCGGTATAGTCGAACCATTTAGGATCGGCATTGAGTACTCCCGGAACGTCTTTCCAGATAGTAACTGCTGCCGCTTTCAGGCAGGAGGCAAAAATAGCAGCGGTGTAATCTGAACCCTCGCGGCCAAGGGTTGTTGTAAAGTTCTCTGAAGTGCTTCCAATGAACCCCTGGGTTACTGCTATCTGCTTTTGCAATATGGGTTGCAACAGAGTCTCTGTGAGGTAGGTGGTTTTGTTCCAGTCGACCCTGCCTTCCCTGTGGGTATTATCAGTTTGAATATAATTCCGGGCATCTACCCATTGATTTAATATTCCCTGATGATTAAGATAGTGGCTTACAATTTTAGAAGATACCAGCTCCCCGATTGATACGATCTGGTCGTAGATATAATCGTAATTATCGTAAGGCTCCTCTTCAATGATCCAGTCTATCTCAACAAAGGTATTGGCTATGTCGTCAAATACCGGATGACCGGTATCTTCAAATAATGCTTCCGCTACCTTTTCATGGTAGTCTTTTATGCGGATGAAGATCTGCTGAACATCAGCAGCGCCTGTAAAGTATGCTTTCGCCAGCATTTCCAGCGAGTCGGTAGTTCTGCCCATGGCCGAAAGCACAATCAAAAGCTGTTTATGAGGATTAAGAGCGATGATACTGGAAATGTTTTTTATTCCTTCTGCATCTTTAAGGGATGCACCTCCAAATTTATATACTTCAATCATTTAAGTTATAAGTTATAAGTAGTACGTTGTAAGTTGCCTTACATCAAGTGCAACATTTATCCATTCGTTGTCAAAGCGGGGGTTATATTTTTTATAAAAGTTAATTGCCGGAGTATTCCATTCGAGTACCTGCCATACTATACCGTTTAATCCCTGTTCTTTAGCCTCTTCAATTATAGCATCAAAAAGCATCTTTCCAACTCCCATACAACGAGTCTCTTCTGTTACGAACAGATCTTCAAGATAGAGCCGGCAGCCTTTCCATGTAGAAAAACGTATGTAATATAAAGCAAAACCTTCGATACTTCCGTTTATTTCAGCAACAAAAGCTTTCCATACCGGTTTCTCTCCAAAACCTGCGTCTTCAAATTCCCGGGGTGTAACGGTAACTTCTTCCGGTGCTTTTTCGAACATGGCAAGACCCTTAACAAGTTCCATTAGCCGCGGGCAATCTGTTTTTTTAGCTACTCTTATGTTCATTGGAAAATAGTATCAAGTATCAAGTATCTGGTATCTGGTATCTGGTATCTGGTATCAAGTATCAAGTATCGGGTATCGGGTATCCGGGCAGGCGTGAGGCTGGCTGATAGCATCGTTATTTACGCATCAGCGCCCGGCTTTTTGTCTGCAATTCCTTTCTTCCAGTGAGGGATGATCCGTTTGCCAAAAATAGTGCTTCCAACGCGGATCATCGTGCTTCCCTGTTCAATGGCTAATTTATAGTCAGACGACATTCCCATAGAGATCTCCTTAAACCCATCGTCTTTTTTAAAGAAGGATTGTTTTAATCCGTCGAAGAAGATCTTTAGTTCGTAAAATTCATCCCTGATCTGTTTCTCGTTTTGTGTATTGGTTGCTATACCCATTACACCTTTGATTTTTATATGTTTCAATTCAGAGAATTCAGGCGAACGAAGCAGCTCTATGGCTTCATCAAAACCTAGTCCGAATTTGGTTTCTTCATCAGCGATATAGATCTGAAGGAGACACTCAATTACACGGTTATTTTTTGCAGCCTGCTTGTCGATTTCTGCCAGTAATTTCAAACTGTCTGCAGAATGAATTAAACTTACAAAAGGAGCTATATATTTTACTTTATTTGTCTGAAGATGGCCTATAAGGTGCCACTCAATATCTTTGGGAAGATGATCGTGCTTTTCAACCAGTTCCTGTACCTGGTTTTCGCCAAATACACGCTGGCCCGCATTATAAGCTTCCATGATCTCTTCTTCGGGTTTGGTCTTCGAAACGGCTATCAGCTTTACATTTAAGCGGTCTGCTTCGTTCTTTAATTCTGTCAAGTTGGCTGTAATGCTCATTTATATGTATTTTTAACGCGAATTCACGGCTAAATTAATAAATGAAGCGTTTACTGGCATTGTTTTTTCTGATCATTTTTTTTGCTGCCTGCAATTCGGACGGTGCTCCGGATGGAATTATTAACCAGGACAGGATGGTTAAAGTATTAACGGATATACATCTGGCAGATGGCTATGCATCTGTAAACTACGGAGATACAAGCAAGCAACAGATTAAGGCCATGTACCTGGCCATTTATAAAAAATATAATACCGATTCGTTGCAGGTAAGAAAAAGCCTTGAATTTTATTCGATGCACGCCGACAGGCTAAAGACGATATACGAACAGGTAAGCGCTGCCCTTTTGCAGTTGGAAAAAACACAGCAACAGATCGATGAGCAACGAATGAAAATACAGGATCAACGGATGAGAGATTCGGTAAGGTTTGAAGAACTGAAACGCGATACGCTTAATAAAGGGTTTATAATCGATACAACGTTCACTTTTCCTTTAAGAATGAACTTTAAGGCAAAGGGAACAGCTATTTTGGAAAAGAAGGGGCAGGTTAAAGCTGATACTTTAAAAAAGGAAATAAAAAGGGATACGCTTCGTGGAGTCAAACGTCCCCTTAAAAGGCTTTTATTGCCCTATAACAGATTGAAGAAGGAAACCGGAAAGAATGATTTATCCGCAAAACGCAACAGATAAACTAGGATTTACAGAAGTCAAATCGCTGATAAAGTCGCATTGCCTTAGTGAAATGGGCAGACAAATGGTAGACCGGATTCAGCCGATGACTGTCTTCGACCAGATAAATAAATTTCTACGGCAGACCAGGGAATTTAAGGAAATTCTTGAAAACGATTCTCCTTTACCTATCAGGCACCTGTTTGACATAAAATCACTCGCCGAAAAGATAAGAGTAGAAGGCGCGTTTCTGAGTGAGGCAGAGCTGCACCAGATTCTGCTTTCCCTCCAGACGGTATTTTCAGTGATTGGATACTTTAACGAACGGGAGGGAAGATATCCCAATCTGGAAGCCCTGTTCGAACATCTTCCGGTTGAAAAGAAGATTATAAGGAACATCGAAACTGTTATAGACGAAAAAGGTAAGATCAGGCCCAATGCCTCGCCCGAATTACAGAATATTACCGCAGGAATTGCAAAGGCCGAACAGGAAGCCAGGAAAAAGATCGACCATATATTTAAAAATGCTCAAAACAGCGGGTGGACCGCCGACGGGTCTTTAACTATCCGCGACGGACGCTTGTGTATTCCGCTTCTCGCTGAGAATAAGAGAAAGGTAAAAGGCTTTGTTCATGATGAGTCGGCTTCCGGGCAGACCGTGTATCTCGAACCTGAAGAAGTGTTTCAGCTAAACAACAAGGTGCGTGATCTGGAATTTGACAAAAGACGTGAAATTGTTAAAATATTAACAGTTGTCAGTACTGAATTGCGGCCTTATGTGCCCCTGCTTTTATCTTATCATGGTTTGCTTGCCAAGCTCGATTTCGTGCGGGCCAAAGGGATGTTTGCCATCGATACAGAAGCAGAGATGCCCGTACTGATTAACCAGCCCCAACTGAGCCTCATCAATGCCCGTCATCCGCTCCTTCTTCTCAATTTTAAAAAGGAAGCACAGACCGTCGTTCCTTTAAATATTAAGATCGACGGGCAGCAAAGGATCGTAGTGGTCTCAGGGCCTAATGCAGGAGGCAAGTCTGTATGCATGAAAACCATCGGACTGCTGCAGATCATGGTACAGGCAGGAATACTGAT
Organism: Sphingobacteriales bacterium; assembly: GCA_015654985.1. Taxonomy (GTDB): domain Bacteria; phylum Bacteroidota; class Bacteroidia; order Sphingobacteriales; family Sphingobacteriaceae; genus Arcticibacter. The sequence continues at coordinate 11,994 of JAATFW010000328.1, forward strand.
ATCAGCGGACGAAAGTTCGGAGGTTGGCGTCTTTAAACAGATCTTTGCCGATATCGGCGACGACCAGTCGATAGAAAGCGATTTGAGCACCTACAGTGCCCATCTTTCAAAGATGAAGTATTTTGTGGAAAACTCCGGCGGAAAGACACTGATCCTGATTGATGAGTTTGGAACAGGTACCGATCCCCAGTTTGGAGGACCTATAGCAGAAGCGGTGCTCGAAACCCTTAACAGGAAGAAGGTGCGTGGGGTTATAACTACTCATTATTCTAATCTCAAGGTATTTGCAAATGGAACAGAGGGGCTTGAGAATGCTTCAATGATGTTTAATAATCTTGAGATGAAGCCTATGTACATCCTTGAGATGGGTAAGCCGGGAAGTTCCTATGCCTTTGAAATAGCTCAGAAGATCGGATTGCCTCCCCATGTATTAAATGCAGCAAAAGGTAAGATCGGCGTGCAGCAAAAACGGGTGGATAATTTGCTTGTAGATCTTGAGAGGGATAAAAAAGAGCTGCTTGAAAACAGGATTGCGGTAGACAAGCAGCAGCGTAAAGTAAACGCCCTGCTGGAGGAGAACGAAAAGCTTAAAAGTTACCTGGATGAAAACCGGAAGGCTATATTAAAAGAAGCAAAGAAGGAAGCACAGAACATTATTCTGAATGCCAATAAACTTGTAGAAAATACTATTTCTGAGATTAAACAGAATAAAGCAGATAAGGAACACACACAGAAATTAAGACAGAACCTCCGCGAAGAACTTAACAAGCATCAGGAAGCCGAAAAAACCGTTGCGGCACCCCAGGCTGATATTTCTGAACTTTCTGCGGGCGATTGGGTTAAGCTTATTGACTCTGAAACGATGGGGCAGGTGATCGATATAACTAAAGAGAATGTAATACTTGCTATGGGCGATCTCCGTTCTGTAGTGAAGCGCAAACGGGTACAGAAGATTGCGAAGAAAGAAGTACCTAAAGAGATCCGGCGTTCTTATTCTTCACAGATCACTGATGATATTGCTCAGTTCAGCCCTGAAATTGATGTTCGCGGAATGCGTGGTGAAGAAGCTCTCCATGAAATCGAGAAGTATCTTGATAAGGCACTGATGATGGGTTTTTCAAATCTTAAGATCATTCATGGCAAAGGCGACGGTATCCTGCGCAAACTCATCCGGGATTACCTGCGTAAGTATACACCGGTGACACGGATGGAAGATGAGCATGCAGACCGCGGAGGAGACGGGATCACTTATGCCTATCTGTAATTCTCTTTAGTGTGATGTTAAAGATAAAATAGCCCGTTGCATTTTTTATAAAAGAAAAAATTTCAGGCGTTTTATACTTATAACTTACTACTTATTACGTATAACTTAACACTAGTCAATTTCCTTCAGTTCTTCCAGTATTGCAAGAGCCGTGGCCTGGATCGTTTGAGCAATGATATCATCCGGACTTCCTTCAAAGAAGTATCTTTTTTGCCAGCTCCTGTCTTTTACATATCCGTGAACGAACATGGTGCCTACAGGCTTTTCGTCTGTTTCGCTGCCTCCCGGAGAAGCGAGTCCCGTTACCGCTACCATAATATCTGCAGGTAACAGGGTCTTCAGTCCGTCTGCAAGAAGGCTGGTCACTTCTGCCGATTCTGCAGAATATCGATCTATAACGGAAGCGGGAATTTTAAAGAGTTCTTCCTTAACGCTCCGGTCATAACATACGATACTTCCCCTCACAATATTACCGCAGTCTGGTACAGAAGTGAAATCATAAATAAATCTGCCGGTACTGGCGCTTTCAGCAAACGATATGGTAAGTTCCTTTTCCCTGATTTTAATACAACAGGCTATTACAGATTGAGCAGGCATATAATACAAAATAATTTCTTGCTAACATACGATGCAAAAGAATGTTTTATCCCGGAGATCCGCGCAGCTTTTTCTTTAGGGGCAATAATAAAATTTCAACAATACGACTTTCTGTTTGTTTAATAAGTATGAGTTACCAGAAAATTCTTGATCTTTTAGGCGATAGCGCAGAATCTCTTTTGCAGCATGAATGTAAAACAATTTCTAAAGAAGTATTACATCTTCCCTCGCCCGATTTTATTGATAAGGTTTTTGCCCAGACGAACCGGAATCCGCAGGTATTGAGAAACCTGTCGGCTATTTTTAACCATGGCAGGCTTGCCGGCACGGGGTATGTTTCTATTCTGCCAATCGACCAGGGAATTGAACACACTGCGGGTGCTTCATTTGCTCCTAACCCCATGTATTTTGATCCTGAAAATATTATAAAGCTGGCTATGGAGGGCGGCTGCAATGCCGTCGCCACTACGTTTGGAAACCTGGCCATGATGTCGAGAAAGTATGCACATAAGATCCCTTTCATAGTAAAGATAAATCATAACGAGCTGCTCACTTACCCTGCCAAATACGATCAGATTATGTTTGGTTCGGTAGAGGATGCATGGAACCTTGGAGCTGCAGCCGTTGGGGCAACCATTTATTTTGGTTCAGAGCAGTCAAGCAGGCAGATTGTTGAAGTTGCCAGAGCATTCGACAGGGCCCATGAGCTCGGTATGGCTTGTATTCTGTGGTGTTATACCCGTAATAATGCATTTAAAAAGGATGGCGTAAATTATGAGGTTGCCGCAGATATTACCGGCCAGGCCAACCACATTGGGGTAACAATTCAGGCGGATATCATAAAACAGAAGATGCCTGAAAATAATGGCGGCTTTACTGCTATAAATTTTTCTAAAAGCCACCCTGATATGTATTCAAAGCTTTCTTCTGATCATCCTATAGACATGTGCCGGTATCAGGTTGCCAATTGTTATATGGGCCGGGCCGGATTAATTAATTCGGGCGGCGAGTCTAAAGGCTCTTCAGACCTGGCAGAATCTATAAAGACAACGGTGGTAAATAAAAGGGCCGGTGGAACAGGTCTTATTTTAGGCCGCCGGGCATTTCAGCGCCCCTTTGATGAAGGCGTAACTTTCTTGCAGACTATTCAGGATGTATATTTGGCGAAAGAAATTGATATAGCCTGATGATAAAAAATATTCTCACAATTACCCTTAACCCTACTGTCGACAAAAGCAGTGCTGTTGATAAAATAACCCCCGAGAGAAAACTCAGGTGTGAGCAACCTAAGTATGAACCGGGAGGAGGTGGAATAAATGTTTCAAGAGGACTGAGCCGCCTTGGGATTTCCTCCCGGGCACTTTTTCCTTCGGGCGGGCGTACCGGAAAGTTACTTGAAGAATTGCTGGAAAAGGAAAATGTGATCATTAACCCTCAGAAAGTTGAGGGCGAAACACGTGAGAACTTTATCATCGTGGAGAATACTACCAATCAGCAATACCGGTTTGGCATGCCCGGAACAGAAGTTCTTGAAACAGAACAGGAAAAATTGTTTAGCTGTATTATGGCACTGTCTCCATTTCCTGAACTTATTGTGCTGAGCGGCAGTCTTCCTCCCGGAATAGAACCGGAATTTTTAAGAAGGATTGTAAGATCTACGAAAGAAAAAGGTGCCAAAGTAATTGTAGATACCTCAGGAAGTGCATTAAGTGAGGTCCTGGATGAAGGTGTTTTTTTGCTGAAACCCAACATCGGGGAGCTTGCCAGGCTGGTAGGAGTAGAGTCGCTTGACAATGAATCTGCCGATGAAGCAGCTCAGGAGCTTATAAACAGGGGTAAAACAGAAGTGATCATGGTTTCCATGGGGCCTCAGGGAGCATATCTTGTAACAAAGGATCGTAACGAACATATTGTGGCGCCTGCAGTAAAAAAGCTTAGTACAGTGGGGGCGGGCGACAGTATGGTTGCCGGGATGGTATCTGTTCTTGCCAGGGAAGGCAGCTTTTCTGAAATGGCTAAGATGGGTGTAGCCTGTGGAACTGCAGCTACTATGAATCCCGGTACGGGGCTGTTCAGGAAGGAAGATGCAGAAAAATTATATAAATGGCTTTGCCGTACGAAGCATTGAGAAAACAACAGGGGGGAAATTAATAAGCCCCCCTTTGAACAGTTCATTTTACAGACCCGCCCACTTGTTTGTAAACCGGTCGATAATTCCCATTACATCTGCACCTTCCTGCCCGGTGCATGGATTGGGGCCTTTTCCGAGAAAATATTTTACAACCTGCTCAATCATAGGCTGCTGGATATGTTCGGGCAGTGAAAACTCAATTCGTTCTTCCTTCCCGTTTTTTTCTAACAGATAGTAATTGCCAAATACAGAAAAGCTTATCCTTCCTTCTGAACCTACAATTTCGCAGATATCTTCACTTAGGTTTTCAGGTACGCTAAAGCACAACAGACCCTTAAATGGTACTCCATTTTCGAAAAGAATCTCTCCTGAAACAAGATCATCTGCGGAATATGCCCCTGCCTGGTTTAATGAGAATCCTTCTGCCTTTTTTACCTTGCCGAAGAACCAAGTCATCAGGTCTAGCTGATGGGGTGCCAGATCGTGAAAGAGCCCACCGCCTGAAATAGCAGGATCAGTACGCCAGTCTTCTTCTGATTTAGCGATCATATCAGGTTTTAATGGCTGAAGCATGCGGAGGTTTACAAAGCGTATAGCACCTATGGTATGCTGCTCAAGAAGTTCTTTGATCTTAATAAACAAGGGCAGACCCCGCCTGTAATGCGCAACAGTAAGCTTTGTATGATACTCAGAAGCAGCCTTGTACATTTTAAGAGCAGAGGCTTCTGAAAGCGCAACCGGCTTTTCAACGTAAACTGCTTTGCCGGCGCGAAGCGCCGCCATAGTATATTCCTCGTGCGATCCCGGCGGAGTGGCAATATAAATGGCATTTATATCCGGATCGTTGATCAGTTGTCCGGCATTGCTGTACCATTTTGGCACTCCATGCCGTTTGGCGTAATCCTCCGCCTTCACTGCATTACGCCGCATTACAGCAACAAGAACGGAGCCGGCCACTTTATTAAAAGCCGGCCCGCTTTTTACCTCTGTAACATTTCCGCAGCCAATAATTCCCCAGTTTATTTTCATGTGTGTGTGTTATTGAGTTATGAGTTATGAGTTATGAGTTATGAATTATGGGTTATGAATTATGAATTATGGGTTATGAATTATGAATTATGAATTATGGGTTATGAGTTATGAATTATGGGTTATGAATTATCAAAGTAATACAATTGATTATTAGTGTTTAATATTTTATTTAAGAGAACTGGTATTGCGTAATACAAACCTGCCTGTACTAAATGATTAGGAGAATAAGTCAACTTATTATGGGCCTAAACCAATTTTTAGAATTGCCATAACCCATAACCCATAACTCATAATTCATAATTCATAATTTATAACTCATAATTTATAACTCATAACCCATAACTCATAACTCATAATTCATAACCCATAACCCATAACTCATAACTCATAATTCATAACCCATAACTCATTCAATCACCCCCAGCCCCTTCAACCAATGTTCTACCCTGTCTGTCCAGTGGTCGGGAGCACGGTTGGAGCGGATTCCAAAGCCGTGCCCGCCTTTTGGATAAAGGTGCATTTCCGCAGAAACTCCGTTCTTAACCAGGGCTTCATAAAACTTAATACTGTTAGCCACTTTTACCGTTTTGTCATCGGCTGCGTGAATAAGCATTGAAGGAGGTGTTTCCGGTGTGATCTGTAATTCATTTGAAAAATACTTAATCGTTTCCGGTGAAGGATTTGTGCCAATCAGGTTATCTCTTGAACCTTTATGCATCAAGCTGTCGCTGAAGCTGATTACAGGATAGACAAGTATCATGAAATCAGGACGGAGATTAATTCCCTCTTTATTATCGATAACCGCTTTTGAAAAATGGGTTCCCGCTGTAGATGCGAGATGGCCCCCGGCAGAAAAACCGATAATTCCAACGCGTCCCGGATCAACAGACCATTCTTTTGCCCGGCTTCGCACTGTTTTTATTGCCTGCTGCGCATCCTGAAGCGGTCCTGTTGTTTTATCAGCCATGATATTGTCTGATGGTAAACGGTACTTAAGAATAAAGGCGGCAATGCCCATCTTATTAAATTCGGCGGCTATATCAGTTCCTTCATTTGTATACGAAACAATCCGGTACCCTCCGCCGGGAATAATTATTACCGCTGCACCTGTCGCTTTTTCTTTTGGAGGAAGATAAATAGCAAGAGTTGGTTCAGAGACTTTTCCATATCTGATTTCCCCGGCGGCATTTACATCTTTATCTTCTTTTTCCTGTGATGTAACTGAATTTGGAATTTTACCATTATAAAGCGGAATGGTAGTTTGTGCGATACCCCTCATTAAACCTGCTGTTAACACTAAAGTAAGGACTAATTTGTGCATGGAGCTTTTTTTTGTGCAATATACTGATTGTTTCCGGTGAGGTTATTGCAAAAAATAAATTTCCCAGCCGGGATTTATTTCCCCTCAATTTCCCAAATTTCCCCGCTTGATAAAGCCGGTTTTTTTTTAAAAATGGACTTCTTCTTCTTCTGTACATGAAATGTGTCTTTTGATTTTCGGGTTACTGTTTGGTCTCCGTTTTGTAACCACCAGTGTATGGCGAGATACATACTTTTATTCCTTTTATTTATATCAGGTTTTTCTCTCAGAGCCCAGTATCTGAACTGGTTTGTTTCCGCTCAGACAGGAGGCAGCGGTTATGGATCAACAAACGTTCATGGTGCTGTTCTGGCAGGTTTTAAAACAGAAACCGGGCAGCAGGTGTCATTCGGCCCCGTAGTAAAAGGATATTTGTCTGACCAGAAATTTGGTAACATTGTAGGCGCCCGCTTATATTCTCAAATGAACCTTTCCGGGAATATCGGGATTTATATGCAATGTGATATCTCTAACGGCAATCAGTTCAGGGCAGTGAGTATGACGTCTCCCCTCCGTCTTGAAACCGGGATTGGCGTCAACTATATGATGAGCGAAAAAATAGGCGTTGGCGCAGGATATAATTTCGACGATTATAATCCCTTAAACAATTCAAGAAAAAGCAGTCCCGCTATTAAGCTTGTTTACCTTATTCCATTCAGAAGCAATAGCTGGGGATATTAATCCTTTTTACCCCTTTTAAATATCGGCAATTAAGAGTTCACAACCTTTTCAGGTATCTTTGTGTTCATTAAGAAACTGTAATGTTTAACTCTTAATTTCCATGGTATGATAGAAAGCCGGTTTATTAAAATAAATGATCTTGAAGTTTCTTTCCTCAGAAAACTCCCAGCGGCTCCTGAAGTAACTATTGTTTTTATTCACGGATTTCCATTCAGTTCGGCAATCTGGACTCAGCAACTTGAATCACTGCCAGGCAACGTCCAGGGGATTTCATACGATATCCGCGGATACGGGCGCAGCAGGGGAGGCCATCCATATTACAGTATTGATCTTTTTGCCAGGGACCTCCTGGAGTTGTTACAGTCTCTTTCATTAAAGAATGTAGTGTTATGCGGTGTATCGATGGGCGGATATATTGCATTAAGAGCTTTGGAAATTTCACCTGAAAGAATAAAAGGACTTGTTTTATGCGATACAAATTCAGCTTCTGATACCAATGAAGGCAAGATCAAGCGGTTTGCTTCTATTGAGCAGGTGATAAAAGATGGGAAGGAAGTATTTGCTGATAACTTCATGAAAAATATTTTCAGCGACAAAACTTTTTCTGATAACCAGCCTTTAACAGAATCTATCCGCGAAATTATTTTGAATACATCCACAGAAACAATTTGTTCAACCCAGATGGCACTGGCCTCGAGGACTGATACCACCGATATGCTTGCAGCTATCAAAATGCCGGTTTTGGTGGTAAGAGGGGCCGAAGACCGTCTAATGACCCAGGACCAGGCAGAACAACTAAAAGATGCAATTCACGGGGCAGAACTGGAAGTAATACCAAACTCCGGGCACTTGCCCAATTGCGAGGCTTCTGAATTATTTAATGACATTTTGAACAGCTATCTCAGAAAACATTTTCTTTCCTGATTGTTTTTATGAGCGATGACGGAAACCGAACAGTTGCTCAGCGAAAATAACCTGATCTATATAAGTGATGCCTCTCCTGGTATAACCAGAGAGATTACTGAAGACGGCTTTGTTTATTTAAACAAAAAAGGCGAAAAAATAAGCGACCCGAAAATACTCGAAAGGATCAGGAAACTAGCCCTTCCGCCGGCCTGGCAGAATGTTTGGATCGCCGAAAAGGCTAATGCCCATCTTCAGGCAACGGGTACAGATCAGGCAGGAAGAAAACAATACAGGTATCATAATAACTGGTCGCAGTTAAGAAACGAAAATAAATTTTACAGGCTCCTTGAATTCGGAAAGAAGCTCCCCGAATTCAGGCGAAACCTGCAGAAAGACCTTCGCCGGCAAAAACTTGATCAGCGCAAAGTTCTGGCTATTTCTGTTTTCTTTATGCAAAAAACGCTTATAAGAATCGGAAATGAATCATATAAGCAGTTATATGGCTCGTATGGGTTAAGCACGCTCAGGGATAAACATGTTAAGATTGAGGGCAATCTGATGAAATTATCCTTCAGGGGGAAAAAGGGAATAATGCACGAAATTAGTCTGAACGACAGAAATCTGTCGAGGCTTGTAAAAAAATGCAGGGATATTCCGGGGCAGGAATTGTTTCAGTATTATGCCCCTGATGGTGAACGCTGTTCTATCGATTCGGGTATGGTTAATAAATATATTAAAGAAATTACCGGCTGTGATTTTACCGCCAAGGATTTCAGAACATGGTCTGGAACAATGGAGGCTTTGAGAAGCTATTCTGAATATGAATACCCTGATTCTGAGTTTAAACGGAAGAAGATAACTTTAGCAGTTCTTGATACTGTTTGTTCCAGGCTGGGCAATACCCGAACCGTATGTAAAAAATATTATGTTTTTCCTCCGCTGATCGAAGCTTATGAAAGCGGCTTATTGCTGCCCTTTTTGAAGAAGATAAAGAAAAATGAGCTTTTGGTATCAGAAACAGGGTTAAACAGCGACGAAAAGGTATTGCTTTCTTTTTTGAAGGCCGAACGGAAGAAACGACAGGTTTTAAAGCAGTAAATGCCAGAGATTACATTCTGAAATAAACCTGGAGAAGCTGTTGCACTCCGCCTACCATCGACCACATCTTTACTTTTAATTTCTTGTAATTTTTCATTTTAACTTACTTTTCTATATTATAAGAAAAAAACCGGCCAGAACTTGTTATGAACAACAAAAAGCGTTATTACAGGTGTAAAACTTAGTTTTTTGAGCTTTTTTTACTCTTTTTATACAAATTTATTGAAAAGGCGGCTGATGAGATTCGGAAGCTGTCTTTTTTTTAGTACAAACGTATGGAGCAGAACTGCTCACTATTTTGTTATTTAAAAGTAACCCGCAGGCCCTCAATTGCGCGAAATTAGCTTTCGAAGAAGTGGATGAAAAAGTCCTTTCATCTTCTGAATCAAACAAACATTAAATTTCAGCAGGGATTTCAGTATATAATTTCAATTTTCAATTAAAATTTATATATTTGCCCGGCAAATAGTAAATTATTTGCTCATGCACCTTGATCCAGAAAAGTTCGTAGCTGAAGGTCTCACCTACGACGATGTTTTATTAATCCCGGCTTATTCAGAAGTATTACCTAAAGATGTTGACACCAGTTCATATCTTACAAAAAAGATCCGTTTAAACGTACCGGTTGTTTCCGCTGCCATGGATACGGTTACAGAATCCGGGCTTGCCATTGCTATAGCACAGGCAGGAGGAATTGGTATTCTCCATAAAAATATGACGATTCAGCGTCAGGCTGAAGAAGTCCGCAAAGTGAAGCGATCGGAGAGCGGTATGATCCAGGATCCTATAACTCTTCATGAAGAAGCATTGGTTGGTGATGCTTTTAAGATTATGAAAGATTTTTCAATAGGGGGGATTCCGGTAGTTAACAACAACGGCGTACTGGTTGGGATTATTACAAACCGTGATCTGCGTTTTCAGAAAGATGCCAATCTCCCTATTAGCGAAGCCATGACGAAGGAAAATCTTATTACTGCTCCTGAAGGAACTACCCTTCTTCAGGCGGAAGAGATTCTGCAGGGATATAAAATAGAAAAACTTCCTGTTGTGAATAAGGACGGCAAGCTTGTGGGGCTAATTACATTCAAGGATATACAGAAGTTTAAAAATTTCCCTAAAGCATGTAAAGATGAACACGGACGGCTCAGAGTAGGTGCTGCCGTTGGAGTAGCTGCCGATAATCTGGAAAGAGTAAAAGCGCTGGTAAATGCCGGAGTAGATGTGGTTACGGTTGATACAGCACATGGTCATTCTAAAGGAGTGATCGATATGGTGAAAACGATTAAACAGCACTTTCCTGATTTGCAGGTGATTGCCGGGAATGTAGGAACCGGCGAAGCTGCGGCAGCATTGGCAGATGCTGGTGCTGATGCAGTAAAAGTTGGTATTGGCCCCGGTTCTATCTGTACCACCCGTATTATTGCCGGGGTAGGTGTTCCTCAGTTATATGCAGTATATGAATGTGCCAGAGCATTGGCAGGCCGGGGAATTCCTGTTATTGCTGATGGCGGAATTAAACAAACAGGAGATATTGTAAAAGCACTTGCGGCAGGAGCCAGTACTATTATGGCCGGCTCTTTATTTGCCGGGGTGGAAGAATCGCCCGGAGAAACCATTATTTATGAAGGCAGAAAATTTAAATCATACCGGGGAATGGGTTCTGTTGAGGCGATGGAAAAGGGCTCAAAGGACCGGTATTTCCAGGATGAAACCGATGTGGTGACCAAGCTTGTCCCCGAAGGTATTGTCGGGCGTGTACCTTATAAAGGAACACTTGCCGAAGTAATTTACCAGTATATCGGCGGTCTGAGGGCGGGAATGCATTATTGCGGAGCGGCAACTATTGAAGAACTGCAGGGTGCACGCTTCGTAAGGATAACTGCCGCGGGCATGCGTGAGAGTCACCCTCATGATATTACTATTACTAAGGAGGCTCCAAATTACACTACGAGCAGATAGGTTTTTAAAACCCTCTAACCGTGCGCTTGTTCTAAATGAAAGTAATCCCACTGTTCTGATAGAAAAGATGCTCGGGTTTGATGCTGTTCCCAACGAAGGTTGGTTTAAAGACCGTAATCTGACATGAAAGCTATTGATTAGCCCTTAATAAACTCGTAAATTTGCACACTAAATAAAATTTATGTCTCAGGAAACAGAACATGTACAATGCCTTATTATAGGTTCGGGCCCCGCTGGATATACCGCAGCAATCTATGCAGCCCGTGCCGATTTAAAGCCTGTATTATATACCGGAATTGTTCCGGGAGGGCAGCTCACCCAAACTACGGATGTTGAAAATTTTCCTGGTTATCCTAAAGGTATCATGGGCCCTGAAATGATGGAAGACTTCAGGCAGCAGGCCGAACGCTTCGGAACAGATATCCGCTTTGGATATGTTACCTCCGTTGATTTTTCGGGCACTCCTCATAAAATAGTTATCGACGAACATAAAACTATCACTGCCGATACCGTGATTATTGCTACCGGCGCCTCGGCAAAATGGCTGGGACTGGAAAGCGAACAGAAATATAACGGGTTTGGCGTTTCTGCCTGCGCTGTTTGCGATGGCTTTTTCTTTAAGGGAGAGGAAGTAGCCATTGTAGGTGCCGGTGATACGGCTGCCGAAGAAGCTACTTATCTGGCTAAATTATGCAGCAAGGTACATGTGCTGGTACGCCGCGATGAATTCAGAGCCTCTAAAGCAATGCAGAACCGCGTTTTAAACACTCATAACATTGAAATCCATTACAATACAGAAACAAGGGAAATTGTAGGCGACGGTCAGAACGTTACCGGGATTAAAGTGTTTAACAATAAAACGCTTGAAGAAAGGGTGATCCCTGTTTCCGGTTTCTTTGTTGCTATCGGGCATAAACCCAATACAGATATTTTCAAAGGCTGGCTGGATATGGATGAAACAGGCTACCTGATTACCAGGCCAGGCACTACCCAGACGAATATTGAAGGTGTTTTTGCCTGTGGAGATGCTCAGGACAAAGTTTACCGTCAGGCTGTTACCGCTGCGGGTACCGGTTGCATGGCTGCTCTTGAAGCTGAAAGATACCTCGCTGAAAAGGAGTTTGAAGAGGCATAATCTGCAGTCTGCCGTTTTTCTTTCTGAAATACCCGGGATTCTGCAGAACAATCTTTATTGAAATTTGTTTAAAGGTAAATGCAGTTTACAAAGTAGTGTTATAAAGTTTATAAAGTAGTATTATAAAATAGATATAAAGATAGCGGCTTGTTACTTTTTATCTATAAAACAGTTCTTCAATGGAACATGAGAGACCGATAAAACTGTTTTATATCAATTTTATAAAACAATACACTTCGGGCGTGTTTGAACTTACAACTTACAACTTACAACTTACAACTTATAACTTACAACTTACAACTTACAACTTAACAATAGTATTATGGGAAAAGGTGATATCAAATCAAGAAAAGGAAAAATTACCAACAAATCATTCGGAAAGAAAAGGCCTCACCAGCTAAAAAAAGCGTCCGAAACGGTTAAAAAGGAAAAAGTTGCTGAATAAAAGTGCCCCCGGGCACTTTTTTGTTAAATAGCTATGGCGTCCACCCCGGTTAAATTCAGAATTTCCGTTATCCTGATCACTTCTATAGTAAGCGTTCTGTTCCTGATCTTCCTGTTCTTTTACGTTAAACGACAGTTTACCCTGAACAGGACAGAGGTAAGCGAAGATGTGATGATCGAAAAGATTACCAGCATAGGTAAACTTGAACTTGTGAAATATAGCATGAAGGACGTTCTTGAAAAAAAAGAATTACGTGTCTTTTTGCCTGATAAACGAATTCTTTTCGTTGCTGCAGGAGAAGTTGCCGGATGTATAGACCTCACCAAAGTATCCAAAGATGATATCGTGAAATCGTCGGCTGATTCTGTTACCATTTACCTGCCAAATCCTGAGATCTGTTATACCAAGCTTGACCATAAGCGATCTAAGGTGTACGATGTTTCGGGCACATGGTTCCCTGCAGACACTAAGGAGATGGTTGAGGGAATATATAAATTAGCAGAACAACGAATCCTGCAGAATGCTAAGGACATGGATATCCTTGGAAAAACCCGTCAGAATGCCTTTGTCATCTTTAAGCCTATGCTTGAGAATATTTCAGGAAAAAAGGTGGGAATAAAATTCAGGTAACATTTTCATTTTACCGCGTCTTTATTAGCTTTGGGTAATATTCTCAAACTGAGATGAATTGCTTTTATGTTCAAAATACATAAATCGAATATAAAAGCAATTCATCGATCTCTGATCAGCCTTTGAGAAACAGTTTTATAGATCAAAATATAAGCCGATGAGCAATTTAAGAGTTTATTCTCAAAGACACTTCTTTTATATTTCAACCATTTCGTCCTTCATTCTTTTTTTCATTGCTGCCTGTACTTCTGATAAACCGAAAGAGCCGGAAAAAACTTTGGTAAAAGTGGTACTTCCCGAACCTTTCCATTTTCATAAAGCAATAGAAGTAAAGCCGGGACTAACTTTTGATGTAGTAAGCTGGGGCCGGGGATCTGAGCTTACCGGTGCTTTTCTTATAATGCGTTCTGATTCATCAGGCATGAAATATCGTTCTGCTTCGGGAGACCTGGAAGGGCGTATTAAAGATGCCTGGAATATGGATATGGATTCGGATGGTAATCCTGAAATTTTTATAGAGGCCGTAGGCGAAGGCAAGGATAATTATCTTAAAATGTACGTTTATGAGTTTGATGATAACGGAACCGCCCGCGAATTACGATTCCCTGATCTCACCTCATCTACTAAAAAGAATTACCGGGGGAAGGATTCTGTTTATATAAAAGAGGGCGGCTTATACCGTGAGTTTCCATTATATGATGAAAAAGATACAGCCGGTCTTAAACCTACCGGGAAAAAATTGATAGAATATGTTCTGAGAGGAAATAATTTCTCTGTAAAGGATGCTAAACCCTGAACAGCAAGCCCTTCTAAATTTCTTCGTCTGCAGCCGAAGCGTTAAACTGTTTCTGCAATCTTTCGAGGTTTCCTATCATTTCATATAGCTTTTCCTGCTCCCTGCGAATGTAAATCCGCATGAGTCTCCAGCATATAACAAACCATGCTATGGTAAATAATATTCCTGTAACCGTTTGCCATAGAGGAGCAACGAAATAAAGCTCAACGAAATACAGCCCAAAAGCTATCCCAATAAAAATACTGTAAACCGAATACTTTCTGGTGTTTAAAACATAACGGTTACGCCTGTAATTTTTCAGGTAACTGATATATTCTTCCGGCTGTTTTAACAGCGACTCGCTGTTTGAAATACTGCGGTAATCCTTTAGTTGTATAACAACATAATACAGGCAGCATAAAATAAAGATAAGCAGGGAAAGGTGGGTGGTCCACATCATAAAGGGATTACTTATCCATACCCAAAGGAAAATGACCACGCCGGCCAGCATTCCTCCCGTTTCCAGAAGCAGCTTGTTGCCGAAGCTCCTCTTCGATTTTTTAAGATTCTTAACAAGATCTTCGTAGCTGATCCCGGGCTGCAATACCTGACCGTTCCATATATCCTTCAGTGCATCAAAATCTTTCATAACGATTATATATTTCCGTCAGCTTGTGTTTTATCCTGTGTATTTTAACACGAAGATTTCCTTCTGAAACCCCTGCAATCTCAGCAATTTCAGCATACGGCACTTCATCCAGCACCATAGTTATTATTATACGTTCATTCTCTTCGAGTTGGGCAATACATTTATAAAGGAGGCCTGCCTGTTCGTTCTTTTCAGAAAGTTCTTCCCGTTTATTTTCAATGATATTTTCGGTAAGTTCTTCTTTTGCCTGTCGCTTTTCCACCCTGAGCCAGGAGAGGCAGGTATTTACGGCTATGCGGTAGATCCAGGTAGAGATCATGGCCTGATTCCTGAATTTATCCAGATTTTGCCAAACCTTCATAAAGGTTTCCTGCATCAGATCGTTTGCCGCGTCATTATCGCCGGTATATCCATAGCATAAATGGTAAACTCTTTTGGAGTTAGACCTGAAGATTTCTTTAAAAAGAGCTTCCTTGTTTACCATTTATATTTAGATAAGTACATCAGAAATTTGTTACAACATAAATTCCTTTTCATTAATAGCGCTTATTTTACCGGCTGCCTTTACAATAAGGGCATTAAACCCTTCTTTATAATCAAACTGCAGGTCTTCATGAAGTTTTAAGATTGTTTTTCTGACCTTTTGCAACTGTCTGATCAGTAACATATATAATGCTTTCTGTGATGATTTTATACTTCCATGCTCCAGAAGATTATCGCAATACCAAAGGAGAAGTTCAACCTCAGCTACCGGCATACCGGTATACTTTATATGTTTATTGAGGATGCGGAGTATTTTTCGTAACTCTTTTGTTTTCTGATAAGAGTTCCGCGAGAGAATATGGAAGCTTTCCTGTAATGAAAGTTTTACAGACTGAAGGTAACTTTCAGGATTGGCTGATTCAAACAGTAAATAATTAAGAAACTCTTTATTATCCCTTTTAAATTTCGCCAGTTTAAGGCAGATTTCTACCAGCGCGGTACTTTCAAGTAATTTTAATTCCTTTTTAATTTCACTTATTCTTTCTGGTTTCATTCTGAAGCTGTAATTTGGCAGGTAAAGCTAATTATTTTACATTTGTCGACGGTTAATTTGTTTACATGAAGTTAAAACAAGCAGGTTTTACTGCTATTATTACCATATCTATAGCAGCAATTCTTCTCTTTCTTAATCATTACAATCTGCTTGCTGTCCCTGGTCCCGTTCTGAAGTTTTCGAGATGGCTGGCAATAGCCGGCCTGGTTCTGTATGGAATTAAGAAAAGATCGCTTACTTCATGGATCCTGATTGCTATGATGATCGGTGCTGCCATAGGTCATGATTATCCTGAGCTTGCGTTAAACCTGCAGGTTTTGAGCAAGATCTTCCTTAAAATGATAAAAACGATCGTAGGTCCCCTGCTTTTTGCTACGCTGGTTTATGGCATTGCCGGTCATGCCGATTTGAAACAGGTAGGACGAATGGGCTGGAAATCTATTCTGTATTTTGAAATTGTAACCACTGTGGCCCTGTTTATAGGACTTGCAGCAATTAATATTTCAAAAGCGGGGGTAGGTATTAAAATTCCCCCAACGCTTCATGAGGAACTCCCTCAGGTGCCTCCGCAGTCTGCCAATGACATCATCCTGCATATCTTTCCTGAGAATATAGCCAAATCAATGGCCGAAGGGCAAATTCTCCAGATCGTTATTTTCAGTATCGTTTTTGGCATCGGGCTGGCTCTCGTTCGTGAAGATAAACGGATGCCCATGCTGCGCTTTACTGAAAGCCTGGCAGAGGTAATGTTTAAATTTACCAATATCGTAATGTATTTTGCCCCTATCGGGGTAGGCGCTGCTATTGCATATACCGTTGGACATATGGGATTAGGCATCCTGGTGAATCTTTTTCAGTTGCTGGCTACTTTGTATGTCGCGTTGATCGTTTTCCTCCTGGGCGTTTTATTACCGATTGCTTTTTTTACCGGCGTCCCTCTTAAGCGCTTTATTGGAGCTATTGCAGGCCCCGTTTCTATTGCCTTTGCCACCACCAGTTCCGAAGCGGCCCTTCCAAGGGCTATGGAAAACCTTGAGAAGCTTGGTGTTCCTCGTAAAATCGTAGCTTTTGTGATGCCTACAGGCTATAGCTTTAATCTTGACGGCACCACTTTATACCTGGCTCTTGCAGCTATATTCGTTGCCCAGGCCGCCGGTATGCATCTTAGTTTCGGGCATCAGCTTCTGATCGTTTTTACCCTGATGTTAACCAGTAAAGGAGTGGCCGGAGTGCCGAGGGCTTCCCTGGTTATTCTTCTCGGAACGGCTTCTTCTTTCGGGATGCCAAGCTGGCCCATCTTTATTATCCTTGGTATTGATGAACTGATGGACATGGCCCGTACCTCAGTGAACGTTATAGGGAACTGCCTGGCCACCATCGTTGTTGCCAAATGGGAAAAAGAGTTTAATCCTGAAGACCAGGTATCAACCCATAATCAACAACCCATAACTCATAACCCGTAATTCATAACTCATAACCCGTAATTCATAACTTATAATTCATAACTTATAATTCGTAATTCATAACCCGTAATTCATAACTTATAATTCATAACCCATAATCCATAACTCATAACCCGTAATTCATAACTTATAATCCATAATCCATAATCCATAACCCATAACTCATAACCCATAATTCATAACTTATAATCCATAATCCATAACTCATAAGTCATAATTCATAACCCATAATTCATAACTCATAATTTATTAAAGCATGAGCGATAGAGGAAAAAAGATATTTTTAGCACTGAGTATTGTGATCCCTTTTCTCATATACTGTGTATATTATTACGGGATGATGGTAAAAAATGCGCCATACAAGTTTTCAGAATTCGAATCGATGACCTTTAAATATGGGCTGGGAGATAACATGGTTAATCAGTATGATTCCAGGACTGCACGTTATCAATACCTTAACGATAAAGATTCTTTAGTGCAGAAGCAGGTGAAACTTACTAAAGATGATTTACTTTATCTGCACAGGAAAGCCGCAGAATATGGTTTCTGGGACTTCCCCTCCGAAATGAAAGGCCCTGCACTGACCCCCGGTCAAAGCTCACCTCATTATTATCTGGAATTTAAATATCAGCGAAAATCCAAAAAAGTAATGTTTGACCTGAACTATAATGGAAATCCAAAACTAAAAGATGCCGTCAGGCAGTTGATAGAAATTGTCAGCAAAACTATTAATACAGCAGAAGAACGCGGTAAGTAGGTTGCGGGTTGTGAGTTGTAAGTTGCAGGTTGTGAGTTGCTGGTTGCAGTTTGTAAGTTGCTGGTTGCAGGCTGTGAGTTATGGGTTTCCAGCGATTTTAAAAATTGATTTAAATATACAACACACTTTTATAGCTGATAATCATAGAGTTGGAAATGTGTTCTACCGTTTGTAGGTTGCGGATTGTAAGTTGTAGCTCTAGGCTGTGGGTTGCAGGTTGTGAGCGATAGTTTCCGGCCATTTTCTGAAAATTGATTTAAATCTGTAACAGATGTTTTGCGGTTCGTAGCCGTTTAGTAGGGGAAGGTACCGTGTGGTTTATAATTTAGTTAGTAAGTTTCGGCAATTATAATGCGTCCTGTCCTTATGGATGGACGAATTTAATTCAGAATTAATTGTGATGAATTTGCCGTAATTGCATCTAAAGCCAGGCGGCAGAACAATTTAAAGCCAGTGTTAACTACTGGATAGAGAATAAATAGAATAATAAATAGCAATAGTATCGGGCATTCTCCCTCTCTCTTTAATTGTTGATCTTTTTAATTATTGATCTTTGAAGTTTCAGGTACAAAATAAATATAATAGATCAGTCCCGTAGCTGTCAGGGCTATTCCCAGCAGGGAAGGAACAAGTGCGGTTATAAGGGTGGCCACCATGAAAGTTACCTGAATCAAAAGCACAATTATAAGAGTATAGGGATATCCCCATGCTTTGTACGGGCGCAGAATTTCCGGGTACTTTCTTCTCAGTACGAATATCGATGCAAACGTTAAAACATTAAACACTGCGGAAGTAAAAGAGAAATAATCGATTACAGCTTCGTATGCACTTTGAGCCAGTGTAGAAAAAAGAATAAGGATGGTTGCCCATATTGCCTGCGCAAAAATGGAATGATTGGGCGTTTTGTATTTAGGATGAATTTTTGAAAGGGGACTGAAAAACAGCCCGTCTCTTGACATCGCAAACCAGGTGCGGCTTTTAACAAATATTTGTGCGTTAACATTGCTAAAGGTATTTATCATGATTGCAATGACCACAAACAAAGCTCCTGCAGAACCTATCGCTGCCTGCATTGAATCTACTGCTACTGCTTTTGATGCAGCCATTTTTACAGGCCCCAGCAAATTTATATAGGCAGAGTTGATCAGCAGATACAGAAGCATTACCAGTCCGATACCAGCAAAGAGCGAAACAGGCAGATTTTTCGAAGGATTTTTTACCTCCTCTGCAACATAAGTTGCACCTTCCCACCCGCTATAGGCAAAAAAGCCATATCTTAAAGCGGTAAATATCGCCAGTAAAGCGCCCCATCCCGACATGTTCGTAGCGGGCGACGAAAAATTTTCTTTATGGATGCCTGATGAAAATGCGGTAACTACAATGAGGATCAGTATGGCAATTTTCAGAAGACCAAATATATTCTGTAGAAATCCGCTGAGCTTTATTCCGCAGGAATTAAACAGGGAAAGTATTAATACAATGCAGATCGCCATAAAGGCAACCGGATATTTTGCAGGGCCCGGCAGAAAAAGAGATACCGCATTTTCTGAAAAAAACAGGGCTACAGCAGCTATGGCGCCTGTTTCTGATACAAAAAACATAGCCCAGCCCCTTAGAAAAGTAATTATCGGCGGATACGCAGCTTTCAAAAAAACATAAGGCCCGCCCGAACGTGGCATCATTGCTACCAGCTCGGCATAGCATAAAGCCCCAAGAATAGTAGCGATCCCTCCCACAATCCAAACCCCATAGAACATACTTACCGAAGCGGTAATAAACATGATAGGAGCAGGAGTCCTGAATATTCCCGAACCAATAATCCGGTTAATTACGATGGAAAGGGTTTCCGGAAGTCCTAATTTTCTCTGAAGTTCTGTTTTTTCATCAAACAGCGATTTTTTGTTT
This sequence comes from Sphingobacteriales bacterium, assembly GCA_015654985.1. GTDB lineage: Bacteria > Bacteroidota > Bacteroidia > Sphingobacteriales > Sphingobacteriaceae > Arcticibacter. The sequence continues at coordinate 31,817 of JAATFW010000328.1, forward strand.
TGCATTCAGTTACTTTAAAGCAGCAATATAGGTATTTGTATCCAACCTCCATCCCTTACAACCCCACAAATGCCCCCGATATTTGCTTTTCTCATTCGATTTGCGGGTTGTTTTGAGCAGCAGCGTAAATGAGGCCCGGGGACATTGCTCAATTCACCCGCAGAGTGATAAAAAGCACGTAAAACAGACTGGAATGAGAAATATATATATATGAAATAAGAAAGTATTAAAATATCCGAAGATTCTGTACCTTTGTTTAAAGCAAACCGGATGCTACCTTTGGGTTTCCCCAAGAAACAGGATCAACCTCATAGCCTTTTCCGGCACACATTCATTCTTCGTAAAAACACTTTACCGTCTTTAGCTCACGGAACCTACCCGGGTCGTACCTGCTTCGTACCTGCTTCTCCATGAATGAAGGCAGAGTGCATGGTAACTCCATGGCGAGTCCACATTAGTATAGATAAACGTGGACTCGATATGGAGTTACTGCACTTACACTAAAGAGTCATAGCGAGCCAGGTACGAAGCAGGTATGGATCAGGAGGGTACAGGGGCCAGGCTGTATATGATATTAATAAACTGTTGGGGACAAAATGGCCGGGAAGCCGGTACAGCGTGGAAAACGTTTTGCTAAATTAGCTTTTTCAGAATAAAAAAGTAAATTTTTTCAATCCCGGCCGATGCCCTGGAGCAGGGGGCTATGCCAACTTAAAACAAACGGGTTACGATAGCGGACTGGCAGAACGAGCTGGAACTGTAGAGGGCAATACCAACTTAAAACAAAGGTAAATTCCCGGTCCGGGCCGTAAATGTAGCGGGCAGCTTTGGGAGAGGGTATAACCACTGGGGAGTTTTACGGTCAATTAATAAGGGGTTAAAATTAAATATCAGCGTTAATTTTTCAAATCAGACAAAAAATATCAGGCTTTTGACTAATTTTAGCGCCTAAATTGAGAGATCAGAATAGGCTTCTTTGCAGCGTTTAAGCCTTATTTGAAATTATACTAATGAAGTTATCATGAGCATTTGCGGAAGATTACAACCAGGGAAGGACTTAACGACGTATCTTTCATTGATCGTTTAAAAAATAATATACTATATCAATAACTTAGCGAAGCGATCTCATTGAGGCCTTCAAAAAACAAACATTATATCAATATTTATACAAATGAAGATTTTAAAATTCGGAGGAACGTCAGTTGGTAGCCCGGAGCGAATGAAAAAATTGCTTGATATTATCCGTCCTGAAGAAAAACAGATTGTAGTATTATCGGCTGTTGCAGGAACTACAAATAGCCTTGTGGAAATTTCACAAGCTTATTTAAACGGAGATAAACGGAAGGCTAAACAGCTTACTGATGTGCTTTTCGAGAATTATAAGGTTTTTGTAAACGATTTGTTCAGTACAAAGGAAGGCCGCAATAATGGAAATGAGCTGATCAACTATCATTTTACCCTGATCGGTTCATTCTCTACAGATTTATTTACCCCGGTTGAAGAAAAGATCATTTTAGCCCAGGGAGAGTTATTATCCACCTCCCTGTATCACTTTTATCTTACAGAAACCGGTGTGCGTTCGGTATTGCTTCCGGCTCTCGATTTTATGAAAATTGATGAGGATAACGAACCTGTGGTGGAATACATAGGTTCGCACCTTCAGCCGATGCTTGATGAACGTGCCGATCAAACGCTGTTTATCACCCAGGGTTACATCTGCAGGAATTCATTTGGCGAGATTGATAACCTGCGCCGCGGGGGAAGTGATTATACCGCCTCGTTAATAGGGGCAGCGATCCGTGCGGATGAAGTCCAGATCTGGACAGATATAGACGGCATGCATAATAATGATCCGCGGGTTGTAAAAGGGACTTCGCCGATCGCTCAGCTTTCGTTTGATGAGGCTGCCGAGCTTGCTTATTTTGGTGCAAAGATCCTTCATCCGCAAAGTGTTTTTCCGGCCCGGAAGTATCAGATTCCGGTACGGCTGCTCAATACCCTGGAGCCTTCTGCTCCCGGAACCTTAATCACCAATGAGAGTGAAAAAGGCAGAATAAAGTCTATAGCTGCAAAAGATGGTATTGTAGCGATTAAAATACATTCGAGCAGAATGCTGCTGGCTTATGGTTTCCTTCGTAAGGTGTTTGAGATTTTTGAACGGTATAAAACGCCTATCGATATGATCACAACTTCTGAGGTGGCAGTTTCTGTAACACTTGATGATACCCGTTACCTGGAAGAGATCTTAAAAGATCTGCAGGATTTTGGTACTGTTGAGGTTGATAAAGATCAGACTATTGTATGTGTGGTTGGCGACTTTTCTTTTGATTCGCATGGTTTCGCTGCGCGTGTTTTCGAAGCGTTAAAGCATATTTCAATAAAAATGATCTCTTACGGGGCCAGTAACTGTAATATTTCGTTGCTGGTAGATTCTTCAGATAAAACGGAAGCTTTAAGAAGCCTCCACGACCGTCTGTTTTAATACACTATCCCTTCCCGCGGGGAAGGGTTTATTTTAGTTGCACATGTTTTCACCTGATACAATAAACCGTTTTGAGTCTGCACAGACTCCATTTTATTATTACGACCTGCAGTTACTAAAGCAAACGTTAAATGCCTGCAGTGAAGCAGCCGGAAAATATGGATTTCAGGTTCATTATGCAATGAAGGCAAACTTCAACCAGCGCATTCTTGAAATTATTAAAGATGCCGGGTTGGGGGCCGACTGCGTAAGCGGTAATGAGGTAAATAAAGCCATAGAAACAGGTTTTTCGCCGGATAAGGTAGTTTTTGCCGGGGTTGGTAAATCCGACCGGGAAATTACGGAAGCATTAAACCATGAGATATTCTGTTTCAATGCAGAATCTGTTCAGGAGCTTGAAGTGATCAATACTCTTGCTGCAAAGCTTGGAAAACGTGCCCGCATCGCTTTACGTATTAATCCTAATGTGGATGCCCACACGCATCATAATATAACAACCGGCCTGGAAGAGAATAAGTTTGGCATAAATCAATGGGAATTGCCCGCTTGTGCAGAGGTTCTGAGCCGCTCAGCTAATTTATGGCTTGAGGGGATACATTTCCATGTGGGTTCTCAGATTACAGACCTGAATGTTTTTAAAAGCCTCTGTATAAAGGTAAATGAAATAAAAGCATGGTTTGAGGAAAGAGGATTTAATCTGAATAGTCTTAATGTAGGCGGCGGACTGGGGATAGATTATTATCAGCCGGATGAAAATGCTATTGTTGATTTTACGAAATATTTTGAAATATTTAACCAGTTTCTGGAACGTAAGCAGGCACAAACAGTGCATTTTGAGCTGGGGAGGGCATTGGTTGCGCAATGCGGAAATCTTATCAGCCGTGTGCTGTACGTGAAAAAAGGGATAAAGAAGAATTTTCTGATCCTTGATGCAGGAATGACTGAATTAATGCGGCCGGCACTTTACCAGGCGTATCATAAGATTGAAAATATTACGGGCAGGCATAATGCTTCCCGGCCTGTAATTAAATATGATGTGGTAGGGCCAATATGCGAATCTACTGATTGCTTTGGAAAAGAGGTTGAACTGGCAGAGTCAGAAAGGGGCGATCTGATCGCTATTCGTTCAGCAGGCGCTTATGGTGAAGTAATGGCTTCGGGATATAATCTCAGGGACAGGGTTGTAAGCCTTTATTCTGAATAGGACCTGTTGTGTGAGAGCATATTGATGAAAGATGCAATTTCATGGTTGTTTAAAATATAATCGACCTTAGTTTTTGCAAGAGCCTGGTTGGGCATATAAGATACTTCTGCAGTAGCAGGATTTTGTACGGCGGTTATTCCTCCTTCGGAATGAATCATTTTCAAACCTGCAGCCCCATCTGCATTTGCCCCGGATAAAAGTATTCCTGCAGTTGCCTGACCATAGGCTTCTGCAGCGGTCTCAAACGTTGCGTCGATAGCCGGTCTTGAATAATGTATCCGTTCTGAATAATCCAGGGTTAATGTGTGGTCTTTCTCAATCAGCAGGTGATAATCAGCCGGAGCAATGTAAATGATGCCTTCTTTTAACTGATCTTTATCTTCAGCTTCTTTAACATGAAGGGCCGATTTGTCTGTAAACAGGTCGATCAGAGAAGAATCAAAAGAATTCTTTCTGTGCAATACAATGATCAGAGGAAAGGCGAGGTCTCTGCTTAAATCAGGAAGCGTATGCAGTATAACCTCAAAGCTGCCTGCTGAGCCGCCAATGACTACCAGATCAACAGAATGATTTATGCTATTTTCCGCCATATTTTTTCCTTATTTAGTTGTCTGAACCTTGAATAAATATTGGAGAAACGCAAGGTCTCTTTTGAGCCGAGCGCAAGGTATCCCAGATTTTCGAGGCTTTCTTCGAAAAGATCAAAAACTCTTGCCTGCAGATCCTTATCAAAATAGATTAAAACATTGCGGCATAAGATAAGCTGAAACTCGTTAAAGGAGTGGTCTGAAACAAGGTTATGAGCTGAGAAAATCATTTTTTTACTGAGGCTTTCATCAAATATTACCTTGTCGTAACTGGCAGTATAATAACTGGAAAAATCTTTCTGTCCTCCGGATAAGATATAATTTTCAGAATACTGCTTCATATGGCTCAGCGGGAATATACCTTTTCTTGCCATTTCAAGAACCTCGGGATTAATATCTGTTGCATAAAGCAAAGATTTATGAAGAAGATTAGCCTCTTTCAGCATAATAGCCATTGAATATACTTCCTCACCGGTAGAGCAACCCGCATGCCAGATCCTGATGAG
>JAATFW010000099.1 GCA_015654985.1 Sphingobacteriales bacterium
AAAAGAGTAGCTGTTGGTAAAGGAATTAATAATCAATTCAGCCCCGAATGGGGTGACTATAGCTTTACTGCAAGACAAGCAACTCGTAGAACTTAACGCGGAGCACATTAACAACAACTATGCTGTTGGAGATATTTACCTTGGGAGGATAAAGAAAATTATGCCCGGGTTAAATGCTGCTTTTGTAGATGTAGGCTACGAAAAAGACGCTTTCCTGCATTATCTTGACCTGGGGCCGCAGGTCCAGTCGCTGATAAAGCTGACCAAGATTGTAAAGAATGGCAGTTACAAGGATAAACTGCTGAATAGTTTTAAGCTGGAAGACGATATAAATAAATCCGGCAAAATATCTGAAGTTCTTAACCGCAACATGTTGTTGCCGGTGCAGATCGCTAAAGAACCTATTTCAACTAAAGGCCCCCGTTTGAGCTCTGACCTTTCTTTTGCAGGAAGGTTTGTAGTTCTGGTACCTTTCTCAGACTCAATATCTATTTCAAAAAAGATAAAGAGCAATACTGAAAGGAACCGTTTAAAGAAGATAGTTGAAAGTATTAAACCCAAAAACTTTGGAGTAATTATCCGTACTGTTTCTGAAGGTAAAGGTGTTACTGAGCTGCAAAAGGATCTGCTCGACCTTATTGCACGCTGGGAAACGTTTATAAGAAGGATGGACAGTACAGAGCCTTCAAAAAAAATATTAGGTGAAATGGGAAGAACGTCCACGATTCTGAGGGACCTTCTTAATTCAGATTTCACCAATATTCATGTTAATGATACCAGTATTTATGAAGAAATACGATCTTATGTACAGGGTATTTCACCTGAGCTTGAAAGGATCGTAAAGCTTTATAAGCACAAGGAACCGATATTTGAACATTTTGGAGTAGAGAAGCAAATAAAGTCTGCCTTTGGCCGGACTGTTAACCTTGCGGGCGGCGCTTACCTGGTAGTTGAGCATACAGAGGCCCTGCATGTTATTGATGTTAACAGCGGGAACCGGACAGCTAACCCCGAGAACCAGGAAGAGAACGCTTTCCAGGTCAATAAGGAGGCTGCGAGAGAAATTGCCCGTCAATTACGTCTCAGAGATATGGGCGGTATTGTAGTGGTCGATTTTATCGATATGCATAAGCCGAATAACCGGAAAGAGCTGTTTGACTACCTCAAACAGCAAATGACACTCGACAGGGCGAAACATACTATTTTACCTCCGAGTAAGTTTGGACTGGTCCAGATTACAAGGCAGCGCGTTCGCCCCGAAATGAACATCGTGACGAATGAAAAATGTCCGGCCTGTAACGGTACCGGAGAGATCAAGGCGAGTATCATTCTGATGGATGATATAGAAAGTAACCTTACCTTCATTCTCAATGAGCAGAACGAGAAGAAAGTAACACTTTGTGTGCATCCTTATATTGCGGCCTATATTAAAAAGGGCTTCATCTCGCGGCAATGGCGCTGGTTTTTCCATTTTGGTAAGTGGATCACTGTTAAAGCCATTCCTTCTTACTACCTTACCGAATTCCACTTCCTCAACTCCAAAGAAGAAGAGATCAAATTATAATTTTCAATACAAATTGCATTTTCAGGTTTACTGCTTTAGTAAACCTGGAATTGCAATTGTTATGGATTTCGCTTTGTTTTACTTACTACGGTGCCTATAATTCAGGTGCTGGGGTATGCGTGATATTTTCTATTTTTGTTAGAAATACCACTATTAATCGCAGTAATCCCGGTTTTTTATCTACGGGGCTCTGCCCGTGCTCATGCCTCCGGCAATCTGGCTTACAACCTGCAATCTCCCGATTTATATGTAATTTTGGACGTTTAATAAAGCAAAGCTTCTAATTCTTAAATCAATTGGCTAAAACCAGATCAGCATATTTTTGTCAGAGCTGCGGCTATGAATCAGCCAAGTGGCTGGGTAAATGTCCTTCATGTAATCAATGGAATACTTTTGTTGAAGAAGTAATTCAAAAACCAGGCAATGGGGCGCCTGACTGGAAAGGGAGCTCTGTAACTGCCAGAGTTACAAAACCGACGGCTATACACGAAATAGTATATACTGAAGAAAACCGTCTGATAACCCCGGATACAGAATTTAACAGGGTGCTGGGCGGCGGAATAGTACCCGGATCTTTGGTTCTTATAGGAGGCGAACCGGGGATAGGTAAATCAACCCTGATGCTGCAACTGACCCTTAACTTGAAAAACCTGAAGGTGCTTTATGTTTCGGGCGAGGAAAGCGAGCACCAGATAAAAATGCGGGCGGAGCGGATCTCTCCCCTTTCTGCGAGCAGCAATGTTTATATTCTTACAGAGACGTCAACCCAAAATATATTTAAGCAGATAGAAATCCTGGAACCCCAGCTCGTAATTATTGATTCTATTCAAACCCTTTATTCGGCTCATATAGAATCTACGCCGGGCAGCGTGTCGCAGGTGCGGGAATGTACGGCAGAGCTTTTGCGTTTTGCAAAGGAATCCTCAACGCCGGTGTTCCTGATCGGGCACATCACTAAGGATGGAGCCATTGCAGGGCCTAAGATCCTTGAGCATATGGTAGACACGGTTTTGCAGTTTGAAGGCGACAGGCATCATGTTTACCGTATTTTAAGGGCGGTTAAAAACCGTTTTGGATCGGCCTCCGAACTCGGTATCTACGAAATGCAGGGAAGCGGTTTGCGCGAAGTATCAAATCCCTCAGAAATATTGCTTTCCCAAAGGGATGAACAGTTAAGCGGAATTACAATTTCTGCGATGCTGGAAGGCGTAAGGCCTATGCTGATCGAAACCCAGGCCCTGGTAAGCTCTTCGGCATATGGTACCCCTCAGCGTTCTGCTACCGGGTTTGATACCCGCAGAATGAATATGCTTCTTGCCGTTCTCGAAAAGCGCTGCGGATTTCGTTTAAGCGTTAAAGATGTGTTCTTAAATATTGCAGGGGGGCTGAGGGTAGAAGATCCCGCAGTTGATCTCGGGATTATTGTAGCGGTCATTTCCTCTCATGAGGATATTTCCGTATCGTCTAAGATCTGCTTTGCTGCAGAAGTGGGACTATCCGGCGAGATAAGGGCTGTTAACCGTATTGAACACCGTATAGCAGAAGCACAAAAGCTCGGCTTTGAACAGATATACATATCCAAATACAATCAGAAAGGCCTCGACCTTACCCGGTATTCTATCGAAATAAAAAGCGTTTCAAAAATTGAAGAAGTGTTTGGGGCATTGTTCGGATGAGGGTTGAAGGTTGCGGGTTGCGGGTTGCGGGTTGCGTGTTGCGGGTTGCGGGTTGCGGGTTGAAGGTTGAAGGTTGAAAACTCAAAGGTTATATCCAGCCTTTGAGCTTTCTGCTTTAAGCCTTTCAATTTTAAACTGTAAAACACATTCCCAACCCGATGATTACAAGTTATAAAAATGTGTTATATTTTTAAATTAAATTTTGTTAAGTCACTGAAAATCTTCAACCCCCGACTTTCAACCTTCAACCCGCAACCTTCAACTATTTGCTCAGATACATCGACTTCTCTTTGTATAACTTAACAAAATAAGGGTCTTCCACACCTTTTATAAAGCGGATGGCTTCGCCGGTTGATTTCATTTCGGGGCCTAGCTGCTTATCAACTTCGGGGAATTTATCGAAAGAGAATACAGGTTCTTTAATAGCGTATCCAACGAGTTTTCTCTCGATGGTGAAATCTTTAAGTTTATTAACTCCCAGCATTATTTTGGTAGCAATATTGATATAGGGCACGTCATAAGCTTTGGCAATAAACGGAACAGTACGTGAAGCACGCGGATTGGCTTCAATTACATAAACCTTTCCATCTTTTATTGCAAACTGAATATTGAGTAATCCTCTTACATTTAATGATTTTGCCAGTTTTACGGTATATTCCTCCATATAGCCGATCACATCAGCGGGAAGATTAAACGGTGGAAGAACGGCACTTGAATCACCTGAATGGATCCCCGCCGGTTCAATATGCTCCATTAATCCAATAATATGAACATCTTCGCCATCGCAGATAGAATCAGATTCTGCTTCTTCGGCCCTGTCGAGAAAATGGTCGATGAGCACGCGGTTGCCCGGAAGATCGCCGAGCAGCTTAACTACTGCTTTCTCAAGGTCCTCGTCGTTAATTACAATGCTCATTCCCTGTCCGCCCAGTACATAACTGGGCCTTACCAATACCGGATAGCCAACATGCTGCGCAACTTCTATAGCTTCTTCAGCACTTTCAGCAACACCATATTTAGGATATGGGATATCAAGCACTTTCAAAAGATCGGAAAAACGGCCGCGGTCCTCTGCAATATCCATATCATTGAAAGATGTGCCAATGATCTTAACGCCCAGGGCATGCAGTTTTTCAGCCATTTTTAAAGCTGTTTGGCCGCCCAGTTGCACAATTACCCCCTCTGGTTTTTCAAGCTCAATGATCTCGCGGACATGTTCCCAGAAAACAGGTTCAAAGTAAAGCTTATCGGCCATGTTGAAATCGGTAGATACCGTCTCCGGGTTACAATTTATCATGATCGACTCATACCCGGCTTCTTTCGCAGCAAGCAGGCCATGTACGCAGGAGTAATCGAACTCTATGCCCTGGCCTATACGGTTAGGGCCTGAGCCAAGTACAATGATTTTCTTCTTATCGCTTACTATGGATTCGTTCTCATCTTCAAACGTTGAGTAATAGTAAGGTGTTTGCGCCTGGAATTCAGCAGCGCAGGTATCAACCATTTTGTAAACACGGTTAATGCCAATCTCTTTCCGGCGGGCATATACATCATCTTCAGTCACATTTCCAAGGAGCCAGGCGATCTGGATATCAGAAAATCCCTTTTGCTTTAAAGTGCAGAAGAAGTCTTTTGGGATATTGTTAAGTGAGTAACGTTTAAGCTCCTGCTCGAGGGTTACCAGTTCCTGGATCTGAACCAGGAACCATTTGTCGATGCGGGTAACTTTGCGGATAGATTCCATTGGTACACCCATTGTCATTGCATCTTTAATTAAAAAGAGGCGGTTCCACGATGGATGTTCCAGTCCATACATAATTTCGTCGAGATTCCGGCTTTGCCTTCCGTCGGCACCCAGTCCCGCTCTTCCTATTTCAAGGCTTTGAGTGGCTTTCTGAAGCGCTTCAATAAATGTACGGCCGATGGCCATTACCTCGCCCACCGATTTCATCTGCAGGCCCAGCTCTTTATTGGCACCCTTGAATTTGTCGAAGTTCCAGCGGGGGACTTTGACGATTACATAGTCAAGTGTTGGTTCAAAATATGCGGATGTAGTTTTGGTGATCTGGTTTTCAATCTCATCAAGATTATAACCTATAGCGAGTTTAGCAGCTATTTTGGCAATGGGATATCCCGTTGCTTTTGACGCGAGAGCAGATGACCGCGATACGCGGGGATTTATTTCAATTGCTATGATCGACTCGTCTGCCGGATTAACAGAGAACTGAACATTACAACCGCCGGCGAAGTTTCCGATAGCGCGCATCATTTTTATTGCCTGGTTGCGCATGTCCTGGTAACAACGGTCGCTGAGGGTCATAGCAGGGGCGACAGTAACTGAATCGCCGGTATGGATGCCCATAGGATCGAAGTTCTCAATCGAACAGATGATAATGACATTGTCTTTATTATCGCGAAGCAGCTCAAGCTCAAATTCTTTCCATCCCAGAACGGCCTGTTCTACCAGCACTTCGTGAGTTGGCGAAGCCTGGAGACCGCGGCTCAATGCGGCGTCGAACTCTTCTTTTTTATGGACAAAGCCGCCTCCGGTCCCGCCAAGAGTATACGAAGGACGTATTACCAGGGGAAAGCCGATGCTTTGAGCCGCTTCTTTTCCTTCAAGGAAGGAATTTGCTATTTTGGAGTTGGCAACGCCTACGCCAATTTCGACCATCAGCTTTCTGAATTCCTCGCGGTTTTCAGTTTTCTCTATGGCGGCAACGTCTACACCGATTACCTTCACGTCATATTTGCTCCATATACCCAGCTCTTCAGCCTCTTTACATAAGTTCAGGGCTGTTTGCCCGCCCATGGTCGGAAGAATGGCATCGATTTTCTGTTCCTGTAAAATGATCTCAATGCTTTCGCAGGTAAGAGGGCGAAGATAAACATGATCGGCAATCACCTTATCCGTCATAATGGTGGCGGGGTTTGAATTGATGATAGATACTTCAATTCCTTCCTCTTTAAGAGATAGTGCAGCCTGAGAGCCTGAATAGTCGAATTCGCAGGCCTGACCGATAATGATTGGCCCTGAACCGATAATCAGGACTGATTTGATAGAAGAATCTTTTGGCATGAGGTTGTTAAAGTCAAACGATTAAAACACTAAAGTCAAAAAGACTTAACAACCAGCGGGATCAGCGATTTTTATAAACAAAAATCCCGACTTGATTGTCGGGATGCAAAGGTAAGAATTTGAAGTGTTTCTGCACGTAATAAAAAGGATTTATTTTTCAAAAACCTAAGCTTTTGACAGGAAGTCACTGTTTTGAAGAATTCTGAAGGTAATTTGGCTTACCGGCTGTTTTTCATGGACAGATGACAGACCGTTAAATATTTTTCTCTAAGTTTGTATTGTGGTTATCTGTGAAGCCTCTTTCTGGCAACTTTTCTGGGATCAACTGGTTCAAACATCTGCCCTCGAATGGTTGGGTACAACTACAGGATTTCTGTGTGTGTACCTTGCTGCAAAGCAGCATATTCTTAACTGGCCTGTGTCTATAATCAGTGTAGCGGCGTATGCTATTCTTTTCTATGACTATAAGCTGTATGGCGATACAGTGCTGCAGCTTTATTTTTTTGGTACTGCTGTTTATGGCTGGTATTACTGGATAAAGCGAAAGGAAGAGCATCAGGAGCCTGTAGTCTCTCTTGGTAAGCGGGGGTATGCAGCTGTTATTATATCAATCATTTTGCTTTCGTATATACTGGGACTGTTTCTCGATCATTATACTAATAGCGATGTGCCGTATATTGATGGTGCCTGTACTGCAGTCAGCTTCACTGCCCAGTTTTTAATGACGAGGAAAGTCCTTCAGAACTGGATATTGTGGATCATCGTCGATGCCTGTTATGTTCCCCTTTATATCTATAAACAACTTGCATTAACAGCTATATTATATCTGCTGTTTCTTATACTGGCCACCATTGGTTATATAGACTGGAGAAAATCATGGAAGACCGCAACAATATAAAGAAAGTAGCTATAGTAGGCCCCGAATCGACGGGTAAATCTACGTTGGCAGAACAACTGGCAGCACATTATCATACCATATGGGTCCCCGAATATGCCAGGGAGTATTGCAGCAAGTTAACAGAGCCCTGCACCTGGCAGGACGAAATTAATATGTTCAGGGGGCAGATTGAACTCGAAAACCAACTGGTAGCTAAGGCAAATAAGATCCTTATCTGCGATACTACCTTTATAACGGTAAAGATATGGAGCGATTATATGTTTGGCAAAGCTCCTCAGGAAGTGGTGGATGAATTGCCGAAACATCCGTATGATTTATACCTTCTCATGGATATAGACCTTCCCTGGGAAGAAGATCCCCTTCGCGATTTTCCGCATTTGCGTGAATACTTTATGGAAATTTGGCATAAAGAACTTAAAGCTTTGGATGCTCTTTATGTAACGGTTTCAGGCAATAATTCAGTCCGTTTTGCCAATGCTGTTTCTGCAATTAACAATAATCTTAACATTATTTAACACTTAAATTGATATAATTGTTTAGTTTTACTAAAAATTATTTCCTGATGTAACTTTTCATTAAAAAGTTCGTCTTCAGTATATATAATTGGAAAGATTAGCTTCTTCCCGGTTTTATAGATAAGGTATTGCCCGGATAGGATGAAGAAAGATGGCGGAAAGGCGGGTATGCCCGGAACAATTTCAATACGACTTAGCTCTCCTAAGTATAGTTCTTTTTAAATTAATGATTAAAACCTTCCGTTTAACGGAAGGTTTTTTTGTTTTCAGGCAGATTGTTATCTTCGGCAATCTTATTGTTTATTTATGGAAATGCTTTCAAACCCCGAAATATGGATCTCTCTGATCACACTGACAGTGCTGGAAATTGTCCTGGGAATAGATAACATAATATTCATCTCCATTCTTTCGGGGAAGCTGCCTGTTTCTGAACAAAAAAAGGCAAGGCAGCTCGGTCTGGGCCTGGCTATGATCACCCGGGTTTTACTATTGCTTTCATTAAGCTGGATCATGACACTTACTTCGCCGATCTTCAATGCAGGAGACTGGATTGGAATTAAGAATGAAGAATGGCTTGAAAAACTGGCAATTTCAGGCCGTGATCTTATTCTGATCGTCGGAGGGCTTTTCCTGATCTATAAAAGTACCAGTGAGATTCATGAAAAACTTGAGGGCGAAGAACATCAGCAGGATGCTAAGGGGGCACATTCATTCTGGGGAGTAATTACGCAGATCTTACTGCTTGATATTGTATTCTCTCTCGACTCTGTGATTACGGCGGTGGGTATGGCCAGCGAGATCTTTGTTATGATTGCCGCAGTAGTGATCGCTGTAATTATTATGATGATCTCATCCGGTGGTATCAGCAGGTTTGTAAATGATCATCCAACCGTTAAGATGCTTGCGCTGTCGTTCCTTTTGCTGATCGGTGTTTCGCTGCTGGCAGAAGGTTTTGAACAGCATATACCAAAGGGATATATTTATTTTGCAATGGCATTCTCGGTTCTGGTAGAAATGCTCAACCTGAAGATGAAGGGCAAAGCCGAGAAGCCGGTACAGCTCAGGAATGAAGCACATCCTGACGCTGAGACGCACAAATAGAGCAGAAACAAGATAATCCCTTCAATGAGGCAGTTTAAATGCAGTGCCATCCACAGCCTTCTGCGGCTCAGCATTTGTATTCTTACGCTTTTAGCACCTGTTTTTTATCCTTCTGTTCGTGTTATGTTAAATAAAATGACTTACTGCATTTTTATTTAACAAAGAATATCCGGCGATTTACACTTATAAATACGACTTATTACGTATAACTTAATATTAATAAACCCGGTAATATTAATAAATCCTGCAGAGAAGTCCTTTCAGGTATTCTCCCTCCGGAAATGAAGCCCTTACGGGGTGATCTTCCGGCTGGCAAAACTGATAGATAAACTGGATATCTTTTCCTGCATCCAATGCTGCCCATGCAAGGATCTGTTTAAAGAGGCTGATATCTACCGCTCCCGAACATGAAAATGTTGCCAGCAATCCGCCGGTGTTTAACAGCGACATGCCAATCCTGTTAAGGTCTTTGTATGCCCTTGAAGCTTTATCGAGAGCAGAACGGGAAGGCGCATATTTGGGAGGGTCGAGAATAAGCAAATCAAACTTTTCATTGCTTTCTTTAAAAACCCGTAATTGTTTATTGACATCCGACTGAATAGCCTGATGTTTCAACTGGGCGAATCCATTCAGCAGAATGTTCCTGTTAAGGGTTTCAATAGCAGGAGCAGAGCTGTCAACACTGATTACTTCAGAAGCACCATGCTTTAAGCTGTTTAAGCTGAACCCTCCGGAATAAGAAAAGCAGTCGAGCACCCGCTTCCCTTCACTGTGTTCTGCCACAACGCGCCGGTTATCCCTTTGGTCGCAAAAGAAACCTGACTTTTGCCCTTCAGCTATATTAATTAAATATTTAATGCCATTTTCAATCACTTCAACATATTGAGGAGGTTCATCGCCAAACAGGCTTCCGTGAGAGGCGTCCATGCCTTCATGCGCGCGGGCCGAAGCATCACTCCTGTCGAATATGCCTTTGGGATTAAGCCGCTGCTGAAGTTCATCAAGCAGTATCCCTTTAATTTTTTCAACACCCGATGTCAGGATCTGAACGGAAATATAATCACCGTAACGGTCGGCAATTAATCCGGGTAAAAAGTCTGCCTCGCTGAAAATCAGCCGGCATGTGTTGGTTTCTGTAGAATTTAAAAGCGGTTTGCGCGCATCAAGAGATTTACGCATCCTGTTTCGCCACCATTCTTCATTGATTTCAGTATCAGGGTTCCATTCAAGAAGCCTCACTGCTACCCTTGATTGATCGTTATAAAAGCCTTTTGCCAGAAAAGTGCCTGCATGGTCTGTAACAGTAACAATATCGCCGTTCTCAGGCCTGCCCTTAATAACATCTACCGCTCCCGAAAATACCCAGGGATGTAACTGGCGCGCCGCCTTATCTTTTCCTTTCTTTAAACGAATTTCTGGCATGAGGGCAAAGCTAATGAATCTAAATTTCTCATTAGGGATAAAACAGTTTTTAGATAGCAATTGGTGTGAAAGGATAACAAAAGATACAACTATAACAGCAAAGGCTCTACAGCGTGATTTAGATAAAGATATCGCCCGAACGCTCTTCAATTTTGGGTCTCGGAGATAGCAAATTACCTAAAATATCTCCACCAGTTATGTATGTTGGTTAAATCCCAATCGCAGTATCCCAGAACCTGGCCGCGAAAGCGTATCAGTTCTTATCTTTGGAATTACTGTCAGACATTTTATTCTTACAAACTATTTCCCGCTGCAAATCTGAATAAAACATCAAGGCGCTGTCGATTAATTGTTGAGATAGCTTATTCTTAAGTTCCGGATCTACCATATCTGCAACAACTATTTTATAGTAATAACTAGTCTTCATTAACTCTGCGTCACAAATAACCTTTGCATATTCGTATTGTTCCGAAGCTCTATTTTTCCTCATGCATGAGCAATATTGCTCTGCAAAATATCTCACATCAGATCTGTGCCTGCAAGAACACAGGCAACTTATAAATATAGTAAATATGCAAATTGTACATTTCATATGCTAACGTCCGTTTAATTATACAATACCAATCGTCGATCAAATCTCTCGAATAACTGCATTGTTTCGCAACTATTTTATAGAATCCTTTGTACACTGCAAAAGCTCGTAACAGCATTCTGCATGGATCTCATCAGCAAAATTCAAGGCGAATCTCTTTGCACTATCAACTGTTTCCTTGGACAGATTTTCATATAATCTCTTATTTCCAAGATCTATAGCAAACAACCTATAATATCTATTTTTTTCAACCAGGCGAGCGTTACAAATTTTACTTGCATAAATGTATTGAGATGGAGCACCGTTTTCCTTCATACACGCGCAGTATTCTTTAGCTGCATATTTTGCATCATATTCATTCTTACATGAAAATAATAAAAAGCTAAAAACTAATAAAACAGACACTTGCTTCATAGTCCTTGTAAATTTTAAATAATTCATACTTTAACGCTATTATTCGTGTATATGTGGATCTCCTTCAGGAAGAGGCTTTATTTTTTCATCAGAACCCTTAAAGATGAAATTGTTAAACCATTGGCGAGGACTTAATGTCATACCGATTCGGCCGACCTCAGAAAGCGAATTAGTATAGTAATTTCTTACGTCATCCACATTCATTGCCCCATTTCCTCCTAGATAGCTAAACTGCCGAAATGCCAGTTTTTCAAATAACGCACCTCTTTCCATCTGAACTTCCATCCGTTTTGATAATTTAGGTCCATAATTCTTAAAGACCCCATAATGTGTAGCTTCATGCATAATCGCCAGGCTGACCCAAAACATTCTAAATCCAAGTTCACTTGCATCGTGCGACTTAAAAGCCTTTTCTAATGATCTTAGCCTTTCCTGTGCGATAAATATATTATTCGGATAGGAATCTCCATCGAACTCATTGTCATAGCCAAAAGCGATATTTCCCTGATTGGTCCAATTTCCTAATTCCGGCCGAGTGGGGGTTACCCACGGCCCTTTCCCATATGTGACAATCTCATCGTATTCTTTGTTACCTAAACCTGTTACCTTTGTAAATGCTTCTCTTACAATAGGATTATCTTTCAACATAGGCAAATAATATTTCAACATTTTTGCCAAGGTTGGATATTCTCTGACAAATGAAGCTTCAATCTTGAATAAACCACCAATATCCATAAATCTCAAGGGGCAATTCCCACCATAGACAAATGGAGATTCAGATCTGTACAATTCTGACATAGGATCAATAGAGCTCCATCTCCCAATCACCGCATCATAGAACCGTGCCCCGTAATCATACTGACCCAACCCCAGTTCAGTCTGCAATTCCTTCCCATTGTACTTGTATCGGTTATCCGGGCTCGGCGTCAGCCGGTTTCGGTTCAGCTCCAGCCCGAAGGCATAGTAGTCCGGAGTTTGCAGGATGCTTCCGTCCTGTTTCACCACCGCCCTGGTATTGCCAAGGTAATCCTTCAGCATGTACTCGTAGCTGTAGTCGCTGCCCGTATTGACAGCCCTGCCTTCTTCCGTCTGGATGAATTCGATCTGTCCGCTGTTGCCGTACTCGATGCCCCCGATATAGTCCCGGTTGCCTCCTGTTCCCTCCTTCCTTAACTTCCTGCCTGCAGCATCGTAAAGATACGTAATTGTTTCATTCGTGGATACCTTTGTCACCTTCTTCGGCAGGTTCAGGTAATTATATTCGATGCTCAGCCCCTTGCGGCTGTCTGTCCTGAGGTTCCCATTGCTGTCGTAGGTGTAGCTGGCCGTGCCCGAGGGTTGTCCTTCGTCGCTGCCGCTGCCGTCCGTAACGCTCTGAAGGCGGTTACTCTGGTCGCTATTCTCATAGTCGTAGTCCAACTGATCGATCAGCGAGCCGTTGCCTGTTCTGCTCAGCGTCAGGATATTGCCTCCCTTGTCGTAACTAAGCTGTTCGTTGAAGTGACCGGCCTTGCCGGCCGTAGTATAGGCTGCCAGTTCCAGGCGGCTGAGCTTATCGTAGCTATAATCGTAGCCCTGCTGTTCCTGCACCAGACCCAGGCCTGATGGTACCCTGGTCTGCCACCGAGTACTGCTGATATTACCGTTATACTGGCGCTTCTGGGCATCGCTGTGCTCGTTATAGCTTAGTTGCATCCCAAAAGCTCTGTCTGATGTGACGGATGCCGGGTCGTTGATCCTCTTGAGCCAGCCGAGCTCGTTATAGGCATATTCCTGCTTCTGAAGGAAGTTCGTTCCTTGATCTGCCGAGTGGAGGCGCTTCTCCTGCAGTTGCCCTATTTCGTTGTAGACGTTCTGTGCCAAAAGCGTCCTTGCACCTACCCCGGTGGTTTTCCAGGAGTTCACCAGGCGGCCCATATGGTCGTATTCGTGTTCTGTTACGATTCGGAGTTGCTCCTCTCCATTCACCTTATGGCTGCGTATGCTGCTGATGAGCTCACCTGTGAAGCTGTAGGTATTGTCAGTCTCATCGTAGTTGCCCTCTGCGGGTATTCCTCCTTTATAGTGCTGGCTGATGTTCTTTGTCACTCTGCCTTTATCGTCGTAGTAGTTCACGCTCCACAACATGTGGGTGGGATTGTTCAGCACCGCCGTACGGCTGATGGTCAATAGGCTGTGGGCCTTCTGGCTGTGGTCGGTACGCTGGTAGACCTCGGGAAGTTCCGGAAGATTGTAATCATCGTAGTAATTCACTGTCAATACCGTGCTCAGCGAAGCAGGATAACTCCAGAGCTGATATCCATATAGCTTGCTGTAATCTTTCGAATCCCATTGAGGATTGTTATAGACCTGTGTTTGCAAATCGGCCGGGCTAATGGAGGATTGCCACAGTCCCGTCATCACCACCCTGCCCAGACCGTCATATTTGGTCACCAGCCATTCATTCCGCTGGCGCTGCTCTCCGTCCTGGGTGGCTACCACTTGGTCCAGCTTATTATAAACGATAGATTCCCAGTCCTTACCGGGAAGCTTCTTTGCTGACATCCGTTTACGCCCGTCGTAGCGGTATTGGTAGCACAGCTCGTTAAGCACAGAAGCAGTCGGAAGGCCCCCGTCAGGCTCCGCCTTCGGAGGGAGCACGTAGCAGAGGTTGCCGAAGTCGTCGTAGACGTAATAGGTCGACTGCAGGGTACTGTCGTCTTTCCAGATGCGTTTGAGCACGATTCTCCCTTCCTTGTCCTTGTATTCCTGGGTCGTGCCGCCCCTGCCGTCCGTCTCCTTCCAGTTTTCATCCTTCAGTTCCGTTACGTACAACTGGTTCTTCCCGTAGCTGCCTTCATTGATCAGAGTCTTGTTACCGCTTCCGTCAATCGTTACCCCGTACTGCCTGGCCCAGTGGCGGCTCCCGGAGGTCAGGTCCTCCGCATCGTTGGTATAGTAACCGGTACGGACGGTATGGCCCGAGCCTGGCTGCCACTCGGTGCCGGGAGCCCCCTTTTCTTCCACCCGGTTGAGCGGAGAAGGTTCAAAGCGGGTCTCTGCATAAGGTACCGGCGTGCGGGCAATGCCGCCCGGAAGTTCCGGAGCACTTCCGCCTGAAGGATTATAGAAGCTGAACACCCCTGCCCCTGTCTGAAGGGCATCGGGCTTATAGCTCCCGTTATTGCTTGCCGAAGCATAGGGAAGATATTTCTTTGCTTCCCGGCCGAAGGCGTCGTATTCAGCCGGCAGTACCATGTCCTTATCCGCCAAAGGGCTCCCCTTGGTCTGAACGGTCTGTATCAACCTTCCCAGACCATCGAAGTACTGCACGCTTTGCATCACCTGGCAGGTGCTTTTGGAGGAAAGGTCTTCGGTGGCGGCAAAAGGCTCGCGCGGCGTATAGGTCACGATATAATTCTGGTCCTGGCTTAAGGCCGGAGCCAGCGGTAGGCAGACGGCTGCCGGAGCCTGGCTGATGTAGGCATGGAACGGGGAGCCTGCCGGTACATAAAACCCGTTGGTCAGGGTGATGCTCCCCGTAGCCGTCACTACCGGCCCGCTGCTGTTATAGCTGCTCAGTGTCTTGTGTGGCTGGGCAGATAGTATATCCGGCCACACTGCCAGAAGGATCAAGAGATAATAAAAAAGCGCGTTATACCGTTCCATTGCTCTGGGATTATTGCTTAATGATATTTGGCAGCTGACTGCTGATTTAATGCCTTTCATAACTTATGGCCTGTAGTGGTAATCGTAATTTTTCAGTATGTTACTCTCGAAGTCCATTACTTTTTTTAAGCGATGGAAGTCATCATATTCGTAGTATTCGGTGATGCCACGGGGATCCGTCATACTTGCCATGCCTGTCGGCGGCCTGTAGGTATAAGTATATACCTGGGCTTTATACATTGAAGGGTGACTGCGAAGCATACTGATCGTGTTATTGATGTACTCGTCGGAAACGGTTGCAGAATTCAGCAAATTTATCGTCGTCTGACCTAAAATGCTCAAAACCTCTAAATAAGGTGCATTTACAATCTTAGCCACCGGATATTGGCCATTATAACCCCACAAAAACGTCTCTCTCAACGTCTCATTTTTTAACACTTCTCTTATGTTTCCGTAATTATCATAACTTTCGCAGTGAATGTTTTTAATCGGAAAAATATCTCCATTTGCACCGGAGCAATCAAAAGTTGAGGAGTTGGTATGTCTATCTATTTCTGAAAACCATACAGTCTTTGGAAGAATAGCCTGAGCGTTATCATTATAGTAATACTCTCTTAACCGCCCTTCGATATAATCTCCATGTCTGTAGTTTTTCTCTTCAATAACAGCAGAAATCATATTTCTGTCCGTCATCGTTTGGTACACCGGGCAATCAAAATCATAAGGGTACATATAGATGGTTTTCAACTCTTTTGACGAGCTGGACTGAGTCTTTTTTTCTTTCAACTGGAATTTACTGTCATAGGTATAATCCTCCGTTGTTACAACTCCGTCTGCCAGTATTTCCTTGCTTTTTAGATAAACAAAATAGGAGTTGACCGGAAATTGAACAAGCTTGTAACGGTTGTACATCATGTGATTCCCTTCAAATGAGTTATGATTAAACTTTGGTTGGAGTAATACACGGCCATTAGCGTTGACACAATACTCATAAACAGTGTAGGGGTATTTTTGCAACGCAAAAAAGCCGAAATGGTCATACAGCTCCGGGGAAAAATTCAGCTTATCCCAGTATGTTATACCGCAAGAGAAGTCTGCGATCATTTTTACATAACTCATTTTTTCTGTCTTCAGCAAATTCATAGACGAGTCATAATACTGTATTTCCGATATTTTCCCATTCAACGGAGATGTCAATTTAATAGCTGAAGGATGAATTTTAGGAGACTCATTATAAAAGGAATAAAGAACGTGCCCTAAGCTGTCATTTTCAGATTTGCTGATTTCAGTAACGTACGTATAACCAACATTGGGTGCATTTCTGTAAGGATCGGAAATACAGTTATCTTTTGTTATTTCAATCTTGTCATTTTTAAGGCCTCCATTTCTGACCCATGGTGCCAGACAGGTGTTGCCTATTGAAGGTATCGAGTTTTCCATTTTGCCGGCAACATCAAACATATCGTCGTAATAATTATAAAATCTTAATTTTTCCTGCAGGATGCCACTGCCCCGACCTGATTCTGGCTCGGTATACCGATAATGCGTATATTTCAATCTTTTTATTTTTTCTTTTGATTCGTAAAAATTAATTTCCTTTATTCTAAGCCCCGCTCCCTTCGATTCTGCTTTTTCACCAGGCGGGGATTTTTTAATATATTCGGCTCCTAATTGAATTAGAGCTTGTCCGCCCTGTTGCACTCCAAAACGATCCGGCAGATCAACGACGAAGTACCCGCTTGTGCTGGGCAGTCTGATCTTCTTTGTGATCGATAATTCATTTACCCGTGCTCCTCCGTAATTCGTTTCATTGATGTGTTGAGAATAGCAATTATTTCTTAATTCTTCAGACAGATCAATCTTCGTTCGCCCCAGGTCAATATAAGCTCTATGTTCTGCCAGGTCAGCCCAGGTGTAGTTTCCTCTGCGAAGAGCAATAACTACGCTCACATCTGTTTCCTCTTGAACACTAAAAAAAGCATTCCTGGCTGATGGATAAAGGTCACTTGGAGCAAAAAAGGAGTTGTCATCATAAATTGCAATCTTATTGACAGTAGGGCCCGCATTTACTTCCTGAACGGTGGGTATAAAGTCGTCAGTAAAACTGTTAGGTTCGTAGATAAACTCAGTATAGCCGCCTAAGGGGTATCCTATTCCTGTTAATATTCCGGCCTTACAGCTTTCGAAATCATAAGCTCTGTTTGCTCTTTTAAATAGTAGATTTTCCTCACACTTATCCATTATTTTGCGTAGTGTGAATGAAAAATCCCCGTAGTAATCACGGTATAATAAATTATCTAAAGCGGGTATAAACGACGTGTTGGAGTGCACCCCATTATAGCAGCCCCAATAATCTACTGCATAGGAATCCTTTCGGGGTAGCTTTCTTTCATTATAATAAAATGAGTATTTCTCTGATGTCCTGCCATTATTGACTTGGCTGACGCTGACCAAATTCAATCTTTTGGCGAAGTGTTCTGGCCTGAAAACGTTGTTTACATAGCCTGGATTCGCTTTTGACCAGTAATTGTTCTCCGGGTCGCTTTCTGAATATAAATATTGAAAGTCCCATTCTTTTACCGGAGTTTCATTCTTTAAGCATATTACAATCCGGTCTAATTTTTTCTCATAGGGTAAATCCTGACGCTCGCTGCTATGAAAGTATATATTATAGTTGCTTGTTTCTATTTTACTGATCACAGGGTCGTTACCTGCATATTGATTTGCGTATTCTAATCCCACCGGTAACAGCGAGCTTTCAGTAAGATTTAGCTGATCAATTAAGAATTGAGATCCAATCGATCCGTCATACGGCAATGCGGTTAGGGTACCCGGAACAATTGATTTTATAGTATGATTAAATGAGTACTTTATC
Organism: Sphingobacteriales bacterium; assembly: GCA_015654985.1. Lineage (GTDB taxonomy): Bacteria > Bacteroidota > Bacteroidia > Sphingobacteriales > Sphingobacteriaceae > Arcticibacter. The sequence continues at coordinate 17,785 of JAATFW010000099.1, forward strand.
GACGTGATTTTATCATAATGATAAGTAATCACCTGTCCGTTCGGATAAACACTCCTGCTTAACACATAGGTTTCAGAAGAAGTCGAATACCTGGCAGTACTACCCATGCTGCTAAAAAGATCGAATTGGTGAATAATTCCGTCGACCGTTGTAATTTTAAATCCTTTGAGTCGGCTTCCCTGGCTGTTGAAAAGATAACCGGCATCGTCACCTAAAATTGTTTCGATCCGTATATTATCAGTTCTGTCTAAGACATTTATTTTACCATTGTAAAAATCGATGATAAATTTACCTGAGAAACCTGGTCCTGAAAAATAAAATACATCAGGACTAAACCGCCCTTCTTCGTAAAAGCCATTTGGAGGCACGTTGCGCTGAAATTCTTCCTCGAAAGCATTGCGTAACGCTTCAGGCCACGGCTTTCCCTCCATATAATCATCATTTTGAAATGTGTTTATATCCAGAATGTCCATAACGGCCCGGTGCCTGTCGATACCATTTGTTGTTGTATATTGATCTACTCCTCCGATGACCTGGCGCGTAATTAAGCCCGATATATTTAAATTCCAGCCGAGACCTATCCAGCCAGCCTCTTCATCTACTTTAATCCCAGAGGTATTGTACCGGATGTTAATCGGGATCTCAACATCCCTATCCCTTAGCGTATATATTGAAACATCGACATTCGGCGTACCGTTATAGAGATTAATAGGGTTCTCTATAAACTTATTGAATGAAGCTTCTATTGGGGTTTCCAACCTTAAGCGGTTGTTCAAAAAGTTTCCTTTATCCGTTTGCCCCTTTATACCGGTTGTAAACAAAGCAGATACGATAAATAAAAGTGGATTTATTTTCATAATGAGCGGTAATAATGAATGTGTCAGGCATAAATAGCAGCATAGAATCTCTGCTCCCGATTTTGGGGCTACACTTTTCGCATAAAGGATGAATTCCGAACATCTTTTACGTCAGTAGATTAAGGTTTCCAAAAGCCCGCCTACCGCACGAAGCCCTCTTTCTGAAGTGGCATTGGCTACACTTGGTTAATAGAATAAAGTTATATACATAAACGGCAAAATAAAATGATCCTGATCACTTTATTTGTTCTTTTGTCTTTTTATCCGACCTGCCGTCACTGTTCGTAATTGAAATTTTCCCTAAGTTTACCCGCTATGGAACATATTACCTGGAACGACTTTGAAAAGGTGGCGCTGAGGGCCGGTACCATTCTCGAAGTTTATAGTTTTCCCGAAGCCAGAAAATCAGCTTACAAGCTTAAGGTTGATTTTGGAGAGCTTGGCATTAAGTGGAGCAGTGCTCAGATCACCAGACATTATTCAAAGGATGAGTTGCCCGGCAGGCAGATTATAGGAGTAATTAATTTCCCTTCCAAACAAATTGCCGGCTTTATGTCGGAATTTCTTGTAACCGGCTTCGCT
>JAATFW010000301.1 GCA_015654985.1 Sphingobacteriales bacterium
ACCTTCTACCGTTTCCCTCAATTATCCTTTTTAGAAACCTGGTTCAGGAAGAGTCCTGAAGATTTCCATTTTTCCGTGAAAGCGCCCAGAGCCATTACACATTATAAACAATTTTTGGGGACAACAGATATGCTTTCAGACTTTTATAATACTATAGGGGCAGGACTGCAGGATAAATTAGGTTGTGTACTGTTCCAGATGCCTCCCCGCTTTTCTTATTCAGAAGAAAGAATGAGCAGGATCATTCAAAATCTCGACAATTCCTTTCTTAATGTTGTAGAGTTCAGGCATGAAACATGGTGGAAGAAAGAAATTTACGACGAACTGGCAAATCATAATATCAGTTTTTGCGGAATGAGCCATCCGGAACTACCCAAAGACATAATTTCCAATACACCGCTTTTATACTACAGGCTTCACGGGCAGGAGCAACTCTATAGTTCAGGATATAATAAATCCGCTCTTCTTAAACTTGTAAATAAGATCAAAGCCGCCAATAAAGCAAACGACGCCTATATTTTTTTTAATAATGATATTCATACCTTTGCAGTATACAACGCTCTTGAAATGGCAGAATTGGCCGGGGTAAGCAGATGATTCAATGATTATTCACCTATCCTGCAGAATTTGTACCCATAGACTTTTTAATTTCTGCGATCTCCTGTTCAAGGGCAGAAATGGATAACTCGAAGCGGCTGATATAGCTATTAACATTTTCTACCATTCGGGATAGAACTTTTGAATACTTCCCCTCGGCTTTCCATATTTCTTTTAGTCCGTTGAAATAAATAATCCGGCGGTCTAAAGGATCCGCATCCGAAACGCATATTATTACTCCGGAAGTAACGTTTGAAACAATAACCCGTTCAATGATCACTTCTGATTCTGTAACAAGTACGTAAACCGATTGATTGGTAATATCCAAAGGGGAGAGAATACGTCTTGCGATAAGTATATCGCCATGACAAAGAGCGTTTCGCATAGCGTTCCCGTCTACCTCAAATGCACGAAGATGAGTAGTGTCTGCCCAGGGAACTGCAAAACCCTCCTGTTGCTGAAGAAAGTCTGCTCTTTCTGAATTCTTAATATAACACGGGCGGTCCTCCGATCGTATCAGGATTACATCCCCGCTCCCGCATCCCTGTATATCTGAGTGCTTCCCGCTGAATTGAGATTCATATGAAAACTGTTGTTTATTCATACCAGCCTTATCCAATGGCCCGTGTAATAACCATTCATATGTCTTGCTATAAATACTGGCAACTCTACATAATACCTCAAAGGTGGGGAACTGATTTCCCAGTTCGATTTGAGAATAATTACTTCTGGATATATTAAGTCTTTTTGCTATCTCTGCCTGAGAAAACCCTGATTGAAGACGCAAATCTTTCATCCGGTTTCCGATAGAGATTTTTGACAGCATTTCTTGCATATGATAAAATTCTTTATTTTTGGTTTATCCTTAAGATCAGAAAAAAGAGAAGAACCTCTGATTTTAATCTTTAAAATTTAAAAATATGATATTTAAAAATTGCCCGTTTATATATTTCACGGCCCGCCAAGGCGAAGTTAAGTTACACCGGGCGATTTTTAGTTACTTTAATCCCTGTATTTATATATCTGATTTTTCTCTTATACGGTACATAAACTCTAATAGTTATTTCCATTTACAGATCTTCTCTTATTTGCATTTCCTGTTGCCGGGAAAATATTTCCTGCCCTCCTTGCATAAGCAATGCAGTGAGATGTCCGGAGGAGAATTATATCCTGTAATGAGGAACAGGAGTAATGCACGCATTATTTAAATCCCTATAGCAATAACATGAACTACATAAATAAGGCCAAATTGTGTGAAACCGGACTATCCGAAGCGCATTACCTTTTATCTGCCGTATGTAAACTCACACTAACCGGGACCTGGGAAATTCCTTTAAAGGAATCCAAAGGATGTGCGCTGGAGGCCGTAAACATCTCTGAAGAAGCACGGTTTATTACCGGATATTCCAATCTGTCAGTTCCGGCTAAAAGCTATTTCTCCGAAGTGATTCCGCTTGAAGATCAGAAAAAAATGCAGGAAGCATTCGATGAAGCACTAAAAACACATTCTGCATACAGCATAAAATACCGCCTGATCCACCAGGGAATATCAGAGCGTATTCTTTATCAGCATGGAGAACTTTTTTTCGACATCTATAATAAAGAGCCGGTTAAAATGTTATGTATTTGTTGTGATATTACAGAACACCAGAAAGAATACGATTTAGCAACCAATGATGGGGGTGACAGGGCTGCTTTTATTACATCGCATACATTAAGGGCACCATTAAGCAATATAATAGGATTATCCGACATGCTAAATGAGATGTCCTTTGAATTACCGGGATCTGAAAGAATTAAAGAACTTCTTTTGGCGATAGGAGAACAGGTCAAACATCTGGATAAAGCGGTGCACAGCCTGAGCGATCTGATGTCTAAAACCAGTAATACGAATTTTGAACATAAAATTTTGTTGAACGTGAAAGAACTTATTCTAATTGACGATGAGCCGCTGGCAAATAAAATTCACAGCCGCCTTATTGGATTGGTCAGCGCGGAAACCCTGGTTACCTCTTTTACTGACCCAATTGCAGCTATGCATTTTCTGAAAAAAAATAGCTCTGATATCCTGGTTCTCTTAGACATCAACATGCCTGAAATGAATGGATGGGAATGTCTTGATTATATGAAAAAAAATAACATTAATACCAATGTCATCATCCTTTCATCTTCTATAAATCCACAGGACAGGCAAAAAGCATCCGGATACCAGAATGTCAAAGGATTTTTGAACAAACCTATAACAAAAGATAGTATAAAATGGTTGTTGAACTTAGCCTGACCTAATTAATAATACTTACTTTACAGGCGCAGTGGCATTCATCAGCACACCGATAAAATTATTCAACCATTTTTGCTGCAAAAGTATCTGAAACAAGGTGATGCCCGTTACAGCACAAAGTATGCCTGCCAGAACATCTACAATATAATGATGACCGGAATAAATTGCTGCAAACCATATCCCCAGCATAACACACACAAAAGCTATATTTATATACCGAAGCCTGTTTTTTAATCCGTAAAAAAGTACAATAACCGGATAAGATGCATGCAGCGAAGGCATGGCCGCAAAAACGTTTGAGCTTTTGGCGTAAATAGATTTAAATATCGATACTCCAAAAAATGCATCGAATCTTGAGAGCCCTGCTGTATTTCCCGGAGTAAGCGGATTAAAATGATATCCGTACTGCTGAATATACCATGGCGGAGCAGCGGGATGCAGATAGTAAACAACAAATCCGAGAAGATTTACCAATAGAAAAGTTAAAGAGAAATAAAAAAAGTCTCTTCTGTGCCTGAAAAATAAATAAACGGCAAAAAGTAACGGCACAGGTACCCAGGTAAGGTAGAATATGCCGCTGAGAATATCCAGAAAAGAATTCGCATGAACTTTCAGAAATTCATTCGGAGTAATACTGACGCCATGATAGTTAATTCCGAATAAATTCTTCTCCAACTGATAGATCCCTGCGATATCTACCTTGTGGTAATTATAGTTCGGAAAAGCCTTCATATAATCGAAGATGATCCAATAAACAATAAATATGGAAAACCCGAGAATTAACCTTCTTGTACTTCCGGAAATATAATAAAGGCCGTTGAATATTGCTACCAGTACAAGCTGTTCGGGCCGGTATCCTATAAGCAGGTACGACAGCAGCAGGTAACCCAGAGATATCAGGGTGACAATAATACTATTTTTATTAAAGGAGAAAACACTTTCCGACTCTGAAACAGCAGGCATATTATTTCTTTGAAAAGTTAGTTCTGAATATTTCATCCCAAATGGCGGAACTTACTCCATATCCCTTTGTTTCATCCGAATAATGATGGAGCATGTGGTGCTTCTTCAGCCCTTGCCAAAAGGAACCTTTGAAATTGTGATGATGGAGTGCATAATGTGTCATATCGTATATAAGATAGCCTGCTATAAATCCAGCAAAAAAAGCATATAGCAAATATGCCTGAAAAATGGCATCAAACAATAAAAAGAAAAGAAAAGCAAGAGGGATGCTGGCAGAGGGCGGCATAACAAGCCGTTTGGCATCATTTGGATAATCATGGTGTACTCCATGAAATATAAAGTGGATCCGACGCCCCCAGGAAGACTTAGGATGAAAATGAAAAACAAACCTGTGAAGAACATATTCAACCACAGTCCAGACCAGTAAGCCGGCCAGTAAAGAACCGGTAAAATGTAACGGGTCCATCCTGATTTGAAACAACGACTTCCAGATCATATAACCAATTACAGGGATATAGATGATCAATGGAATATAAAACGGGACCTTCGAGAGGTTCTCAAGAAGATTGCTCTTAAACATCCTGGCAGACTCGGTAGAGTTAGATACAAAATTCCTTTTCATAACATCAAACTTTTATTCTTTCTGCCACTTCTTCTCCTGTAGCGGCATCTTTTCCTTTTAGTTCAACATATTTTACATTGGGTACCCAAAATGTCCCCCCCTCAATCCTTACAAAGATCCGGTCGAGGATGATCTGTCTTTTTGCTACAGTAGCATATACATGATACTTGTTAGCCTTATCTTTCATCAGGTAGAGTGGAAATTTGCCATATGAAACAAATTTAAGCTCATATTTATCGTTTCCCAGAGACTTACTGTTAATACCGTAAGCAAATTTACGCTGGATAAAATTAAGATCGCTTTTCTGGCCATTTTCCGCATATCGTATCCAGAAAACATTTACAGGATTTTCTTTATTAAGCTGTCCGTTACTATCAGCATTTAGCTGACAGATAATAGTATTGGAATTCGGATCTCTCTGCAGGTAAAATAGCTGGTTACTAATCCCGTCAGGAGTTGGAAAAACTGTTGAAGCCGCAGCCGGACCGGAAGCTGAAGATAACATAGAAGCATCTGCAATGTTGTTGGCACCAAGGCCCGTTAATGCTACCAGGAAGCCAGCAATAACTGAAGCTCTTTTACTCACTGAAGAATAGTCCTCCGGTAAAAATGCCCGATCCTTAAGGTCCAGTGCTTTTTTTGAATCCAGAAGACGTTTAATTGCTGTAATATTTGTAAGTACAGCCATCACCGTAATAGGAATAGTAAAAATAGACATGGTTTCGAATACATGAAAAGGGATGCCGGGAACAAAGATCTTATAGTCGCCGCCTATATACTTAGAACTGATTCCACAAACCAGGGCGCTAAGGCCAATCAGGACTACCCTCTCAGGCCTTTGCATTAAGCCTCCCTTACATTCAATGCCAAGGCCTTCAGCCCTTGCCCTTGTATAACTTACCATCATAGATCCTACAAGTGCAATAAAGGCAAAAAGAGAACTTAAAAAATAATGATGAGATACCAGGTAAAAGCACACGCCAAGGAACATAATAAGTTCGCTGTAGCGGTCAAGCACCGAATCGTATAAAGCCCCGAATGTAGATTTCATATTCCCCAGACGTGCTACCTGCCCGTCGAGCATGTCAAACAACCCTGCAAACAGAACAAGAGCTCCCCCCCAGCCGACAAAGCTCAGGTCGCCGCGATTACCCTTTTCAGCGCCCATAATAAAAATAATGGCTACTCCGATATTGAGCATAAGGCCGATCGTGGTTACCGCATTCGGAGTTAATCCCATCTTTATCAGAAGCCTGACAAAAGGATTAATTATTTTATATATGCCTAGCTGAAGGCTTGTTCGAAAAGGCAATTGCGACATATTTATCCTTCTTTTATATTTTTTGCAAAGATAATGTTAGAAATCGAATTTTACACGTGCTCTTACTCCCCATTCTGCAACTTCCGGATGATCGAGATAATTAAACCGTTTTACCATATCTACCCTGAATAATTTAAAAATATTTGATATCCCTACGCTTCCCTCAATATAGGGTTGTTTCTCCAGGGTATAAGTAAGCCTTGAACCATCTTCAGCAGGAAACTGCAGAAGAGAAGGATGCAGGCTGGGATCATTTTCATTCCTGACACCTCCATAAAGGCCTTTAAATGTAATTACCTCTCTGAGCTTCAACCTTCTGATCAAAGGGATCTTATTGAAGAAAAACCCATTAAAACAATGATCTATATTAAGACTTGCATAATGATCGCTTACAAATTCAAGAAAGTTCATCAGGTTATACGAGTTAAGCTGATAAGCATACGTTTGATTCGCCCTGTGAATATCCAGGAGAGGAAAAGGGGCCTGTCCAAATATATATCCTCCCTCAACAGTGACATCAGAATATCCCAGTTGCGACAAATAAAAGCGTTTCTGAATATTACCCGTTAGATTCTGATAGTTATATTCTCCTCCAAGAAGTCCCTTTATGCCCTGGGTATACCGGAGCGTAAAGATCGGATCGGGGCCAAATACAGGAACACGGTATATTTTGCCCTGATAGAATTTCTCGTTCGGAGCATATCTCAATTCCATACTCAGTTCTGAAGTTTTCACATTATCAACATGGTGAACCTCACCATTTTCAATATTCTGATACCTCAGAGAACCGGCGGGGGTTTGTTTCCACTGCTTAAAGCCAAAGCTATAAGAAAAATGATTTTCATATTCATGAACATAATCAATTCTCCATAGATCATTATACAACCAGCGGTCATTCTCGCCTCTCTTAAATGAGAGAAGGAAGTTATCCTCCTGTACGAACTGCAGTTCCTGTCCCGGAATTTTAGTGTCATGCTGAAAACTTGTCCTTACATAATGTTGCGGAAAAGCATAGATAGACTTGTTATTGATAGAATAAGTGGCACTTCCAAAATACTTCCATTTCTCATCTTTGGTTCCATAGGCCCCATAGGTTTCGAAATAATACCTTTTACTAAGCTCAGGAGTTGTACGCCCTCCCAGCCTCATACGAAAACCCTCTACCGGATTAAAGCTGTAAAATGTATTGGCCGGGCCGATCTCAAAAGCAGGGCCAACAGACTTATAACCAGCCAAAAGAAAACTTGCCAGTTCCATGGTCCGTCTGAAAGAACGCATGTGTTGTAAACTATCTATATTCCTGTATATGCTGGTTTCAGATACTGCCAATTGTTCATGGCGGTTTTGCTGCCAGAACTGTTCTTGCTTATTATCTGCATTACTGGCTATTACTACCGGAGGCCCGTCATATACGCTGTCGGGAGCAGGAGTATTTATCTTATAATCCTTAAAGGAAACTGTCCTTTCGCCAAAAACTCCTGTACCTTTATTCTTTGTTATACCGAAATTGATACCCAATGTACTCTTACTAAGATGATAACGGCCGTCTTCTGTATTTTGCTCAAACTCCAGTCTGCTTTCAAATTGCCGGATAAAATTGAGGTTAATGTTCTTATGAACTGTCAGATAAGCGCCTGCTACTGCATAATTACTGTCCAGGGTAACATATAATTTCCCCTGGAAAAGCATGTCCCCCTTATTTCTGGGAGCAAAACTTAACTCAACCAGCTTCGTGTCGCCCCTGCTTATTGTATCTGTTATAAAATAAAGGTAAAAAGTCGGAGCACTATTGGCGATAGGACTTAAAAATTGATTGCTGACAAGTGTAATGTTATTATCGTAGATATTAATATCCTGATACATCCTGTTCAGATAAGCGCTTACTCCCTTCTGATCTATATACTTAGGGTCAAAGTCTACTTTTTTATCCGCAAGAACTACAGTTTTTGTTTTCTCAGGTTTCTTTCTGTAGTAATTTTTCGACAGG
>JAATFW010000143.1 GCA_015654985.1 Sphingobacteriales bacterium
GGCAAAACAAAACAGTATTCGCCCGCGCAGTTGTTTATTGAAATTCCTTCTTTTAACACGTTATGAGGAAAATTGAATGACCACACCCAATCTGGCATCCAGCTAAGAAAAGCCAATTTAGGATACCTGTTGACAATCCCCCAGTCCCCGTCGCCCGATAAGTGACAACCCATTCGCCCTGTGGCATAAGCCAGTATTATGCCGGGAGAGCCAATATCTGCAAGGTGAACAAGTTTCATTCCCCGTCTGTATCCAATGAAAAGATACGCCGTTGCGCCAAATAAATAGCCTCCGTACCAAGTCCATCCTGTCAGGGAAAACAGAAAAGTTAAAGGATTATGAATGAAACTACCCGGATCTTCCAGGCAACTGAAAATTTTCGCACCGATGAATCCCCAGAAAGCACACCATAAAATCAGCGTATCTGTTAACTGATACGGATGAACTTTCTCATTAATAGTTTGCGGAACTTTTAATTGCTGTCGCTTTTTATTATAATAAGTTAAAATAATAAAAACGGCACCGGTTAAAATTCCTCCTGCCAGGCTGCCATTGCGGGAAAACATGTACTGCAATGGCCGATATGAAAAATATTCATAGCTGGAAATTACTCCGGCTGCTTTAAATCCTAATATAAATCCAATAAGTGCGCTGACAATTAATTCATACAGTGAAGCTGGTTTTCCCACCGTTATCTTATGATTAAAAGGAAGGATCAGGCCAAGCCTTTCTTTCCTTTTAAACTCACTCTTAAATACCTGATATGCCAGAACAAAGGCCAGAGCAGCGAACAAACCGAAGGTTTGCACCGGTAACCGGAGATCAACATTAAACAGGTATTTTATAAGATGGGATAACGTGGGAAACATTGCTAAAGAATATATTTTCTATTTTATAGTCCTACCTGGATACCCAGATTTATAACCCTTTGATTCAAATAAGCATCCCCCGCGGTATTGGAAGTGACTTCAGGATCCTGCTGATATAATGAATAATTAGTCCATGTGAGCAGATTGTAACCGCTCAGATAAATTCTGGCATTATTGATCTTAAGCGGCAGCAATTTATTAGGCAACTGGTATCCCAGTTCAACGGTCTTAAGTCTCAGATATCTGGCATTTATTAACCAGAAATCAGACATATAAGAGGACGGACTGTTAATAGTAGTAGGGTTGGTACTCAAACGCGGAAATTTTGCATCGGTACTGTTATCAGGAGTCCATCTCTGTTGATGAACAGGCTGAAACTGACTCTGGAAAGGCTCAATACCAGTTCCGGTTACACTAAAACTATAACCTGTAGTACCCTGAAATAACACACTGAAGCTAAAACCTTTGTAACTGCCTGCAAGCGTAAGGCCGAGGGAAGTATTCGGAAGGTTCGGTTTACCTATAGCCGTTTTATCATACTGATCAATCACTCCGTCGTTATTCAGGTCTTTATATTTCAGATCGCCGGGTATAATCGTACCGCCGGTATTGGGCTTTGAACTGTTATCAATATCGTCCTGGTCCTGATAAAAACCAATAAACTGGTAACCGAAAGTCTGGCCTATAGGATGCCCGGTTTCCGCAAGCCAGGGATATGCCGGAGATGGTTCGTCTTCAAAGATGATTTTATTCTTTGCATAAGACAATACGCCCGTAATGTTGTAATTGAATTTCCCGATATTATTATGATAATTGATCTGACCGTCTAGTCCACGGTTCCTCACCTTAGCAATATTTGTGGGAGAGACTCCTATTCCTAAAACAAGAGGGAGAGACCTGCTGGTAATCAACTGATCGTACCGTAGGTTATTAAAATAGTCTAAAGTCATGGCAAACCGGCTTTTGAACAGATTCATATCGATCCCAATGTCCAGCGAACGTTGTTTTTCCCAGGTTACGTTAGAGTTTCCCAATGAGCCTTCCGTAATGGTATTATAAAGACCGTCTGTTTCACCAAAAGAATAACCGCCGCTGTTATTATATTCCTGCTGATATAAATAACGGTCGCCGTTGACCCTATCTGAGCCTACAACCCCGTAAGAGGCCCTTATTTTCAGCAAATCGGCGAAGCTGAATTTTTCCTGGAAGAAAGGCTCTTTGGAAATATTATACCCCAAAGATACCGCGGGGAAGAATCCAAATCGTTTGTTCGAGTTAAAACGGTCGGATCCGTTATACCCGCCATTAAAATTAACCATGTATTTTTGCTTGTAGTCGTACCCGGCCGTAAAAGTAAATCCCTTAAAGTTTTGAGGGATCCAGTCTGAACTTTTACTATCCGTTTTCTCTTTGTACGACTCCCTGTTATACAGAAGGAGAGAGTTAAAATGATGGTTTCCGAAGGTACGGTCGTAATTCATAAATGCCTGGAAATTTACACGGCTGTTATATAAGCCTTCATAAGCCCGGAGAGTATAATTTCCTAAGGTATAACTGGTGCCATGAAGGCTGTACGAATCCGTTACCGGATCATAAAGGTAGGTAGGAATGCCGTCAGGACTCCTGAATTGCTCGCGTGTATTTGATTCGACACTTGCATAAGCTATTCTTGCAGAGAAAGAAAGCCCTTCGGTAACAGAAGCAAGATCTTCTGTGCCTCCGAAAAGTATATTCATATCATTTCGCCGCTCCAGATCGTAACCCTGAGAAGCTAAACGGGCATTTATTGTAGCATTTTGATCTTTGGTATCACTGGCATAAGCATAACTTCCGTTGGGATTAAGAAACGGAGCTGAATAGGGATGTATTTTGGAAAAATCATATATTTCCGAAACAACATTCCCTGCATAAGGAGAGTTGATCTGGCTGAATCTCCCTGTAACGTCCAAACGAAGGCTCAGGCTTTTCGAGGCTTGCACATCCAGGTTCGATCTGAAGTTAAATTTCCGGTAATAATAATCAGGATTGACCTGATCGTCTCCCGGATAATAATCATCCCGAAAATCTCTTACAGCTCCGTTCTGTTTGAAAGCGCCGCCGGAAACGAAATACCTGATCGTTTTATCACCACCAGATATGTCAATGTTTGTATTATACTGAAGAGAAGTAGGGTTAAAGATCTTTTCATACCAGTTAACATTGGGGTGCCCATAGGGATCATCCCCGGTTTTAAAATGGGTAAGGTCATCCTGTGTAAATAAGGGGGTAAGGCCGTCATTATTGTAGGCCTCGTTAACCAGCAAAGCTGTTTCATAAGAGTTGAGAAAATGAGGCGTTTTTACCGGCGACTGTATACCAGATTCCACCCTGACATTGATCTTCGGAGCCCCGGTGCTTCCACGGCGTGTTTTTACTACCAGAACGCCATTGGCACCTTTAATACCGTAAACGGCAGTTGTAGAGGCATCTTTAAGAATAGAAATACTTTCGATTTCGTTGACATTGATTTGCGACAACTGTTCATAAGTATATTCAATATCATCCACAATAATCAAAGGCTGATTCCCGGCCGGGTTTAAGGAGCTTACTCCCCGGATAAAAAAGTCGGAGGCATCCCTGCCCGGCTGTCCCGAACGCTGCTGTGAAAAGAATCCGGGTATTTTACCCGTCAGGGCATTCTGAACGCTTGAAGTAGGTATTTCCCTGATCTCGGCTCCTTTGATCGAACTAACAGACCCTGTATTAGTGATTCTCTTTGCCGTGCCGTAACCTACTACCACTACTTCATCAAGGCCCTGATTACTTGCATGCAGGATAACTTCCAGATTCTCACCGGTCCGTACAGTCCTTTGCACCGACTGATAGCCAACCGTGGTAAACACTAATATATTAGAAGTTCCTCTCAATACTACAGAAAATTTGCCATCAGCATTCGTCATGCCGATGCTTCCAACTCCCTGTTCCCCTATAGTTACTCCAGGCAGGGGACCATTTGCATCTTTTACTATACCTGTAATCCTTCTCTGAGCAAACAGAAATTCAGGCGTCGTCAGAATGACCAGAAGAAGGATATATAAAAATCGTTTCATAATTTCTTAATTAATTTAGTTTCCATATTAATTACCATCCCGGATTTTGGATCATATTCCTGTTCTTTACCACTTCCGAATAAGGAACCGGGGCAAAATACATGCGGGGTGAATTAAAGGTCATCTTAAGAACCGGTGTTGTCTGATAGGTAATCGTACCCGAACCTTCTCTATAAATAAGTGCCCCGGTTAAAGTCTTGTTAAAAGTAGTTTCCGCTTCCTTCCAGCGTCGTACGTCCCAGAAACGGTGCTCTTCAAAAGCAAGTTCCTTTCTTCTCTCATTATGAATAATTACCCGCATGACATCCTTGCCAAGACCCTGTTCAAGCTGGTAAGGATCAAGCCCTGCTCTTCTTCTTATGGCCTCCACCGCGTCGTATACCTCCTGGTCGGGTGCGTCTAAATATTCATTTCTTGCTTCAGCATAATTGAGCAATATTTCACCGTAACGAAATAAAATATGGTCGTGACTATGACTTGAATATTGTGCTGAGTTTTCAAAATCCCCGAAAAACTTCCTTAGATAGTATGCGGTACGGGTTTGCTGTTTGGTTCCCCCTGGTTTATCTGCTCCTCCTTCATAGGTTTCTACCGGACGGCCCAACCATTGAGCTCCGTTATACAATATGGTTTTATAAAAACGCGGATCACGGTTGACATAAGGATTGGACGGATCATAGCCCGATCCTTCATCTGTGATGGCTTTCCCATTCATCATACCAAATGCATCTACGAGGTCCTGGGTCGGACTGGTGCGACCATTCGCGGTAACGGTACTGTAACCCACCGGACCGTTGTTGTTCTCAACATCGGTATTATTGCCGCCCTGCCGGGCAAAAATTCTTTCGCTGTTTACCTGCACAATAAAAATATTTTTAAAGTCGGGTTCAAGATCAAATACATCCAGATCCATGACAGCCTTTACAGCGTCAGCAGCAGCTTTCCAGCGGTCAACAGAATAAGATGGATATCCGGTAAGCTCATTAGCACCATCGATATTACCTCCGTTATACAGGGGGCTCGCCGCATATAATAATAACCTTGCCTTCAGGGCCAGCGCTGCTCCTTTGGCAGGCTTTTCTATATACGCACCTTCTATCGGATCGGGGCGCAGGCTGTCTTTTATGGCATCACACTCACCGGATATATATTTCACGCAATCGGCAAAAGAACTTCTCGGAATTGCCACATCATCATCCAATTGAAATACTTTGTCGCCAAGCAAGGGCACACCACCGTACCGTTTCACGAGCTCAAAATAAAACAGCGCCCTTAAGAAACGGGCTTCGGCCTTCCAGGCCTGGTTAAAGGTGGTTCCATTGGCCAGTTTTCCCTTTAAAGGTACCTTATCGATATTGGTAACAAAAATATTCGCCTGCCGGATAGCAGTGTAATAGGTTGCCCACTGATCATCAGGATAGCCTGTTGAAGCATAAGTACCCTGCGCTAATTGCTGTACCGAAGTATTAGTGGTATTAGATGAAATAGCATCATCGGTAGCAGCGTCAAGAAAATCACTGCCCACCCTGTTAAACATGCCGGGGATATGGGTATATATATCATACAGGAATTTATTGGCGTTTACCCCGGCAGAGTCCTTTGAATCGAATGTCTGGTCTAATGTTTGTTGTTCAACCGGCACTTCTTCAAGGGTTCTTTTGCAGGAAGCTGCAGTTAACGAAACCATTGCAGCTAACAAAAATTTACAAATATTATTTTTCATCGTCCTTAATCTGAGAGAAAGCCTATAACTTAATGTTTACACCAGCGCTTATGATCCTTTGTGCCGGATAAGCGGTACTACTATATATTTCAGGATCCAGTCTGCTGTAAGGTGTTTCTGTAAAGAGGTTTTGTGCATTGGCAAAAACCCTTAATCCGGAAAGTCCAAGTTTATTTTTCTTTAAAGGGAATGAATACCCGATGTCTGCATTTTTAATACGGAAGTATTCGCCTGAACGGGTCCAAAAGCTTGAATTGTTAAGATAGGGAGTATTATTAGCATTGAATCCTACTGTAAGCCGTGGGTAAGCAGCAGTTGCTGCTGTTTCAGGCGTCCATCTTCCCACCAGGAAATCATAACCCTGATCTTTCCCTCCCGAACCAAAAGAATAATCGGTCTGCTGGTAAGTCCTGTTCAATACTCCCTGCAACAGGACACTGCAATCAAAACCTTTGAAGCTAAATCCGAGAGTCGCTCCATAATAAATAATGGGTTTTGTGTTTCCTATAGCTGCCTGGTCGAACTGGTCGATGATACCATCACCGTTAAGATCCACTAACTTAATATCACCGGGATAAACCTTCGTTCCTGCGAGTAGCGGAGCATTTGCTGCCTCCTGCTGTGTTTGGATCAAACCGTCTGCAAGGTATCCAAAGGTTTGCCCTACCGGCTTCCCGGTATGTTTATTCCAGTCGTACTTCTGCACCAATTCATCCATGTACAGTACTTTAGTCTTCATCCTGGAAGCGTTCCCCGTAATAAAGTAATTGAAATTCTTAATGTGATTCCTGTAAGTAATTTCAAGTTCCTGCCCTTCATAAAGGTTCCTGCCGATATTTTCATTCGGGTAAGCAAAGCCCATCAATGCAATAGTAGAGCCTCTTTGCTGCAGTAGATCGTAATAAACATCGTGGTAGTAGTCGCCGGTTATCTTAAGATGATTCTCCCACAAAGCCATATCGATCCCTATATCGAACTTGCGGGCCTTTTCCCAGGTGCCATTCACATTGGGAAGCATCTGTTCGGCAACCAGGTAAATAGGGGCATATCCGGTTCCGGTCGGATAGCTATTTGAGCCGTCCTGGCCAAAAGCGCTCCTCCACGAAAAATATCCTAAATTACTTTCATCGCTGTCGCCTGTTTTACCATAAGTGGCCCTTAACTTCAGGAAATTGATCCATTCAACCTTATCTTTAATGAACGACTCTTCCGACAATACCCATCCCAAACCGCTGGCATAAAAGAAACCGAAACGGTGGCCGGGCCTGAAGCGGTCGAACCCTGCATAATTGACCGCCGCTTCTGCAAAGTACTTATGTTTATAGTTATAGTTGGCCGTAGCAGCCAGATCGGTATACTTCGCTGGTAAATCATACTGATAAGTGGAAGACTGCTGATCAGCAAAGAGCATTCCTCCAAAACTATGATCTCCTATTTTTGAATCATACCCAACAGCAGCCTGCGCATAAAATAACTGGGCCGTTGACGTGATACTGAATGAGTTTGGCTGATCGGAGATTGAACCATACCTGGTATAAACCATATCGCCGGCAGCGTTTAGTGAAAGGTCGTAGACCGGCTGTTGTTTACTCCTGTTAATGAGGCTTGAAGAGGTTGAAGAAACATTCACTTTGATCTTACTGTACAGCCCCGGAACCCATTTATCGAATTTATACTTCAGATCAAGATTCGCCATCAGGTCACGGCTATCGTCGAGAAGATATCCCGATCCCAGCGTTTGCTGATAAAGATTGATAGTGCGGTCGGAAGCACCACCATAAGTACCATCAGGATTAAACACAGGATACACATTATTGGGAGTAGTGTAAAGAGCATTCAGAATCGTACTGGTACCTGCACCGGGCTGACGTCCGTCCTGAACACGGCCGAATAACTGAAGACCTACCGATAAATTTTCCGATACATCAATGTCGACAGACGAATTGATCAGGTAACGGTCTAAACCTAAATTGGTCTCGTAACCTACATCATCTGAAGAACGGAACATTCCCTGCTGGTTCAGATAGCTGAGTGACAATGAATATCTGGCATTCTTAATTCCGCCATTTACATTAAGATTATACCTGGAGATTGGAGCATCATCCTTAAGAATAGTATTATACCAGTTTACATCCGGATACATATAGGGAGACGATCCGTTACGGTACAGATCGAAATCGCCTGCCGAATAAGCTACCGCCTTTCCGTCATTCTGCAAGGCCTCGTTATACAAATAAGCATACTGATAGGCCGATAAAGGCTTTGGTGTTTTAAGCGAATTCTGAATGCCCGACCCGGCAGTAAAAGAAATACGGGGAGGGCCCGCTTCTCCTTTTTTTGTCGTGATCTGCAGCACTCCGCGCGAACTTTTTTGTCCCAGCAAAAGCGTTGATAAAGCATCCTTTAAAACAGTCACCGACTCGATACTTTCGGGATCAAGAGAATAAATATCACGCTGAACACCATCGACGATGGTTACCGGAGCCTGCCCCCTGAGATTAAAACTGATCTCCGTATTATCTGTATTTACAGAAGAGTGCCTGGTATCTGAGGTTGGAAGCCATCCGGCCAGGTCCAAATAGGTAATAGCAGAGGCTCTGGCACTTCTGAAACCACTTACTTCCTGTGTATACAAACCCGGAATTCTCCCGGTAAGTGCATTGAGATACAGGGAAGTAGGAGTAGTCTGGATCTGCCGGGTATACACCGACGAGAAGGAACCCGCAATCTCTTCCGGCTCCTTCTCATCATATAACACCTGCATTTTAGACGGCGATTTCAGATAACTGTTTTCCAGTCTGATAGTTAAAGAAGCATCTTTCCTAACATCTACTATTTTCGGATTATAATTTTCGCGGCTGAAAATAAGTTGTTTACCACTCCCAATATTAGTGAGCGTAAACAAGCCGTCGTTGTTTGTAATTCCTAAAAGTTCCCCATCATGGGTAGTAACACGAACCCCTGAAAGAGGCTCGCCAAATTCATCGAGTACCACTCCTGAACTTTCGGTGATGGCCCTATTCTTATCTGTAGCTGCAACCTTTTCCTTAGCGATCTGCCCGCTGGCCGTGCAGATGTGCAGGAAAATTATAATAATTCCTACAGCCCATTTATTAAAGTAATAAGATAACATATTAATCATTTCTTTTAGATCGATTTTGGATTATTAATCATATACTTCATCTTACATTTACTGGTATGTCAGTCTGCACATTTAAAAGTATATCTAAAGGGATCGGAAGTATTTGCATAACCTATCCTTATACTTCCGCTTGCATCGGTATAGTAATATTCGATATGGTCTAACGTTTCACCTTTACGAACATTAAAAAAAACCCTCGGCCATAAATCTATGCGGTACTTTTTCCCTCCTAAAGGCGTCAACTTTGTTTTAGCAGTCTGCTCACATATTGGTTTTTCTACTCCTGTAGTAGTATAGGCTGTGGCACATAAGTAGATATCGTCCGTATTACTCAATCCTGATTCAACAATTCCGTTATCGTAAGTCAAAGTAACAATATCATTATCTAAGCTACTTCCCGGGCTTACAACACTTAATTGAGGATTACAAAAATCGGCAATATCCCCCTCCCCGTTGATTACAGAAAAACAATTGGTATAATAGGTTTTAGTATAATTGGCATCTCCATTGAGATTCTCCTTAGAATTGCCATAATAGAATCCAAGTTTTACCAAGGTATTTTCAGTACCGAGCTTTGATTTTATAACGACATCAAAAGTAATATCTTCGTTATTTGAGAAAGTATAAGCTAATGCACTTTGGAAAATCACCCATTCCACGTCATCCGATAAGTTGCCACCAATTCCCAGCTTAATCTTGGCAGCGTCAGGCCATTCAAGTCCTGTATTAGGCTCTTTTTGGCCGGCCGGAATGACCGATAATGTTCCATTGCCTTTAGGACTGGTAAAAGTCATCACTGTATTCTGTGCAACATGCCAGCTTTTTGGGGCAAGAAAGCCTATCAATAACTTAGCAGTATAAGTACCATCAGTAATTCTTGGCTCTACACCACAATGCATTGTAAAAGTGGCAACCTGGTTCGCCTCTCCATATTCAGGGACATCTACCCCATTCAGGTTCAGACCGCACTCGGCGAGAAAGATTACGGCTATGAGCCCGGAATAGAGCAGAACCTTTTTTATATTGATATAAAACAATCTTTTCATTTTCTTAATCCTTTTATTGTTCCTTTTCAAAAACATATTTATAAGTATTCTTAGAACATCCGGGACTGATCGATAAATTGATCTGACGCTTACCATTCACAATCGGGAATCCGAACTCAAGCTTGTTTTGTTCTGTGCTGTTCCGGGGCTCTAGGGTTAAATTAAAGGGATATTGAGGATCGTCTGTGCTATAGGAGCCGGGGTCACTAACAATAAAAGCCATTGAATCCTGAAAACTATAGGTATTGTCCTCATTAAAAATTAGCCTGAATTTTGTGAGATCTATTCTGGAGGTCATATCATCCTGATTATTCCTGACCAGGGAAACTATCTTCCAGGATCCCGAAAGATCTTTGACAGATTCTGCCGGGATCAGCATATCCTTGTTGCAGGAAAACAAAAGGATACTCAAGCCGGCATAAATGGAAGCAAACATTATGTTCTTCATTTTTTTCATAACACATTCATCTTAAAAGTTATTACTTAATACCCTGGATTTTGAAGCAGTTCAGGAGATTTGGCAACTTCCGCTTCCGGAATAGGCCACAAATACATTTTATCGGTAAAATTGTGCTTCCTGACTTCTATTGTTTTGCTGACCATACCTGAAGCGGTCTTTGTAAGCTCCGTTCCGTGCATTACCTGATTCTGAGTATCCGGAGCTATCTTCCACCTTCTCACATCCCAGAAGCGATGACCCTCAAAGGCAAGCTCTTTTTGTCTCTCTGCATAGATCACCTGCCGCATATCAGCTTGCGACAGCCCCTGGGGAAGCTCATAAGGATTTAAACCGGCCCTCTGACGGATTGCTTCCACCGCACTATAGACTTGCAGATCAGGCGCATCTAAATATTCATTCCTGGCTTCAGCAAAGTCAAGCAATATTTCTGCATAACGTATTAAAGGAAAGCAGCGGGGCGATTTGGTATTAAACCATCCCGGGGCTACTGTCTGGTCGACCATTTTATTGATATAATATCCGGTTAAAGTCCCCTTATAAATAGCATCCACTCCCGAAACCACTTTTGCCGGATTGGTAGCATCGATGTACAGATTGACCGGAATAGCCGCAAGTTCCGGATACCGGAAGATTTTGGATTGGTCGTGAACAATAGTATACTCAAAACGGGGATCCCTGTTACTGAATGGATGGTCGGGGTCGTAACCGGAGGCGGGGTCAGTGATGGATAATCCATTTTTCATCCCAAATGCATTCACTAATTCGAGATAGGGAAAGGCTATCGGGTTCGCGGTAGTAGAAGGGGGAAGCCAGATCGATTCAAGATCCTGATTGATACTCTGCATCCTGGCAAAGATCAGTTCAGAGCTTTTTCTAAGGGTAAATACCTTATAAAAGCCATAACCAGGTGCCGTAGTATTGTCAAGATACAGAGAATACTGACCAGAATTTATTACTTCGAGCGCCGCATCCTGGGCAAGTTTCCAATGCTCCTTATCATAAGAAGGGTAACCGGTTACCGACCTTAACGGTTCTGTTGCAGCAATTTCCCCACCGTTAAACAGCGAACTGGCAGCATATAAAAGCACCCTTGCCTTTAATCCTTTACATGCCGCCTTATTAGCCCGGCCATATTCGCTCCCTGTTTGTACCCAGGGAAGGTAGTTGGCCGCTGTGTCACATTCTTTCACAATATAGTTGACACATTGCTCATATGTATTTCTTTCTGCTGATATATGGTCTGCTGCGCTGTAAACAGTATCTCCAACCAGAGGAATTCCTCCATAATGCTCCAGTAGAATAGCATAATACC
Organism: Sphingobacteriales bacterium; assembly: GCA_015654985.1. Taxonomy (GTDB): domain Bacteria; phylum Bacteroidota; class Bacteroidia; order Sphingobacteriales; family Sphingobacteriaceae; genus Arcticibacter. The sequence continues at coordinate 11,642 of JAATFW010000143.1, forward strand.
AGGCACGTAAAAACCGCGCTTCTGCTCTTGCCCTTGTTTTGAGGGAATCGGAAAAACGGGCGCCCGGTAAATATTTCAAAAACTTATTTACAGCACGGATATTGCTGTAACAGTTCTGCCAGGCATCAGAAGAGATAATGCTCGAATTCACTGTACCAGTGGAGAACTGAATAAAAGTATTCACTGCTCCTGTAACATTTGGTTCTGCTTCATCGCATCCGGATTCAAGTCCCGGTAATGTTGCATAAATTGTTGAAAACCGGGTCGGGCTCACCGCAAAGCCCACGCTGGAATAAATCCCGTTAAGGAAATCTATGGTGTACGCACTGTCGGCAAAAACGCTTTGCTCGTTCAGTGAAGTAGACTCCGTCTGATCAAGAAAGCTTTCTTTCCGGCAAGAAATAATGGTTAGTCCGGTTAGTACACCCATTAAAATTGTGATGTAAATATTTTTCATTTGAATAATTGTTTTTAGTGGTAATGAAGCTATCATAAACAGATAGATTATTAGTTATTCGGTCGCTTATGCGTCTGGTCAGTTTGCTTTTGACATTTCGTTCCGGTTACTTTTCAATCTAACTTAAACAATTAAAAATCAGTTAATTACATTTATGACTTCAGAAAATTTAAGAACAAATAATCCCTTGTAGCTCTTTTAACCAGAGCCTTTACACGTTCCCATTCAAAAAATTTCCGTTTTTTCTTATGCTAATTCATAAGCCGCCAGATTGGCCGATTATCCAGAATCTGTTTTCATTTTTCTTTCCCCCAGTTATAATTTGGTTTACCTCCCATTTCCAGATCTAAATGTCCTCCTGAAACAATATCCGCATATTCGATATAGCACTTGTTGTAGGGCTTTCCGCCGAGCGCCGCACTTTGTATATAGATGTTGGCGGGAGAATTATTATGAGCTGTTACTGTAAAAGTCTTTCCTTTGGCATAATGCGGATCAAGAGTTATGACCGCCTTACTGAACACCGGCGAAGTGATTTCATACCTGGGATCACCCGGACATACCGGATGTAACCCAATTGCCGCCAGTATATACCATGCAGACATTTGTCCGACGTCTTCATTCCCCACGAGTCCTTCAACCGAATTGTGATAAGCTCTTCTGCAGATCTCCCTCGTCCAGCGCTGTGTAAGCCAGGGCGCTCCCAGACGGTTGAAAAGAAAAGCCGCATGATGAACCGGCTCATTAGCATGATTATAGTAATTATTCCACATCATATCAGCCGGAGTTTTCTCAAAGAAAGCCGTCAGATCGGCAACAACACGGGCGTTCCCTCCCATTAATCCAACCATTCCCGGGATGTCATGCGGAACGAACCAACCCTGCTGATATGGGTTACTTTCTATACATCCGTATCCCTGCTCCAGCCGGCCTTCGGCAGGCCATGGTAACCACTTACCCTGCTCATCCTTCGGCCTGAACCATTCCTTTTCGCTGTCAAAAATATTTTTGTAAGCCTGAGCCCGGGCGCTGTACTTCGCCGCATCTTCTTTATTCCCCAGCTTCGCTGCCATCTGCGACAGGCACC
>JAATFW010000234.1 GCA_015654985.1 Sphingobacteriales bacterium
CCCGCACGAAGTTCATGTACGTCAAACCCGAACCCAACTCTTATCTTCATCTATTTTATTTTAAAAGTAAGTGTAAAACGCAGTGTATTTGCAACAGGACTTTTCTGCTGGCTTGCAATAAGATAAGACATATCGAGATTAAACTTGTTATATCTCAGCCCTGCTCCTAACGTAAGATACCTCCGGTCACCTTTATCAGGGTTTTCATAAACATATCCGGTTCTTAAGGCAAACTGATGATTATACCAATATTCAACCCCAAAAGAATAACTTATCTCTTTCAACTCTTCTGAAAATCCTCCGGGAGCATCAGAAAAAGAACCAAATATTCCTGCCGGAACAGACCTGTCGGGATCTTTTCCCTTTATGATGTTGCCCGCCTGATCTCTCTGAGGCGCAGAGGGCACCAGCAGTTTATTAACATCCATGGCGAATGAAAGCTCACTCACCTGATCAAACAAAAATGTAGTAGACACACCCATCTTCAGGTTCGTAGGAAGGAACAGCTTGCTCCCTGAGTTTGCATAACTGATTTTATTGCCGATATTAGAAATGTTTATCCCAAGGCCAAGGCGGCTTTCTTTCCCCAGAAACATTATCTCATTTTTATAAAAGAAGGACACATCTGCAGCAAGAGCAGTTCCCGCCTCCGATTGCTCACCCTGTGCAACCTGACTATTTGCGATGTTAGAATAAATAAAGCGCAAACTTGTCCCGATTGAAAAGCGGTCGCCAAACTTCCTTGCAAAGGTTCCGTCTATGGCAAATTCATTAGGGCTGTATATCCCTGGCACATCATCCGGGCCCTCTCTCAATTCAATATCCCCTATAGAAAAATATCTAAGGGACACTCCGAGAGTATTCCTGTTGTCAAGCTTATAAAAACCGCTTAAATAAGCCAGGTACATATCAGATACAAGGTGCCGCAGCCATGGGCTGTAAGAGAATGATACTCCGGAACTGTCCTCAGCAAAAGCCAGCTTTGATGGATTCCAGTAAGTGGAATTTGCATCGGGCATTGTTGCTGCGCCTGCTTCACCTATCGCACTGGAACGGGCATCCGGACTTATAGTAAGAAACGGTACTCCGGTCTCGATTCTTTCTGAGCTGCTGCTTCCGCTTATCACTGATTCTCCCGTTTCTGTTTGTGCAGACACGATGCAGGGCAGAAGGAATAGTATAAAGGCCGGAATAACCAGCTCAGACTTTATCTTCCGGAACATCATGCTTTAAAAGTATAAATTTTTTCATATTGAAAGATATTTAATTATACAAGGGACAAATGTGAGGAAAAAGCCGCACCTGAAGCTATTATAATACACCAATCTTAGATAAACTTGTTTTATCTGTTTTTAATAGTGTTCATGAGTGCTTACGCTTTATCGGTCTCTCATCTTCCTTTGAAGAACAATTTTATAGTTGAAATTTAAATGAGTGTAACCCACGGCATTAATGAACGTATAAAACTCGTGTTCAGCTTAAACATTTTGGCATGCTGATGATTTATAACTATTTTAGCATCTTTGCTCTGATTAACAATAAATGAAAAGATTATCTATACTTTTTACTGCAGGAGTGCTTTCTTTGATCGTTCTCGCAACAGGCTGTAAAAGCAAAAGCGGTACGTCTTCCAAAACCGGCTGGTCTTATAATAACAAATATAATGGCGGGTTTGCTGTTGCTAGAAAAATCAAACCGGGCCCTGGCCCTGGCCTTATAGCTATTGAGGGAGGTACGTTCGTTATGGGTGGCAGTCTTAACCAGGATCTTTCTTATGAATATGACAACCTTAAAAGAAGAGTTACGGTAGCTTCTTTTTATATGGATGAGACGGAAGTTTCTAATGTTGACTGGAGGGAATATTTGTACTGGATACAACGAAACTTTCCAAACGACAGAGAATACTATTATAATGCTTTACCTGATACCCTTGTCTGGCGCAGACCCCTCTCCTATAATGAGCCTTATGTAGAAAATTATTTACGCCATCCGGCATATCAGGATTATCCTGTAGTCGGAGTAAGCTGGGAGCAGGCCAGGGAATATGCCGAATGGAGAACAGATCGTGTTAATGAGCAAATTCTGCGCGAAAAGGGTATTTTGGTTGATTATAAAACCCTGGCTGGCGGCAGAGGCACTGCGGGAACAACTGCTGCGGCACCCGCAACAACAGATCCTTTTAATACCGATATTTATTTGAACGGACAATTCCGCGGAGAAGGGATCGACGGAAGGAGGATGCCTAAAGATCTTAATCCGGCAGCACAGGTAGCTGGGGGAAACACCACCGGTAATAATACTGCACGGAGGCCGGTAACAAGAGAAGACGGCGTCCTAAAAGAACATTACCGCTTACCAACAGAAGCCGAATGGGAATATGCGGCATTGGCCCTCGCCGGGAATACACAGTATGAGAACATTGAAGATGGAAAGGTTTACCCGTGGGGAGGACTTGGTGTACGTTCGCCAAAAAAGAAAACCCAGGGATTAATCATGGCTAACTTTAAACGCGGAGAAGGCGATAACATGGGAACCGGTGGTTATCTGAATGATAAAGCGGATATTACAGCACCCGTTAGAAGCTATATACCCAACGATTTTGGTTTGTATAATATGGCGGGAAATGTGAACGAGTGGGTAGAAGATACTTACAGAAAACTGTCATTTGAAGATTTTGAAGATTTCAATCCTTTCCGTGGTAATGAGTATGTTAATAAACGGGTAGCCGATAAAACTAAATGGACTTATGCGAAAGATAAATATGGCAGGCCTATAAAAGATCCGGCACCCTCCCGGAAAAAACAAACATGGGCGGAGTTAAACGGTAAAACAGACAGTAATACCGTAGAAGGAAGTATTGCCAGTAAGCCATTTAATCCGGATATGCGCGGGTATCAGGATAGTGTCGATCAGAATTTATATGGAGTAACTACCCTGGTTAACGACCGCTCCAAGGTTTATAAAGGGGGGTCATGGAATGACCGTGCATACTGGCTGAACCCTGCGACCAGGAGGTTTATGCAGCAAGACGAGTCAAGTGCTGAAGTTGGGTTCCGTTGCGCCATGAATATGGTAGGATCTGCTGAAATTAGTTCTAAAAACAAACCTCAGTTTAGTAAGCCCAAATCGAAGGCTTCATCTAAAGCAAGATAATTATATATTCAATAAAAAAGGGGAAGCGTAAATATGTTCCCCTTTTTTATTGAATAAGTACATATTGAACAAGGTTAGCCCCCATTTTAAGCGCCTTTTGCCTGGTGGCTTCAGAATCTCCGGGATACGTTCCAAAATCTTCCCAGCCATTCCCCAGATCACATTCGTACGTATAATAACATACAACCCTCCCCTTATAAATAAGGGCGAAACCCTGAGGTCTTTTACCATCATGTTCATGAATCTTAGGTAACCCCCCGGGGAAAGGGAATCTTTGCTGGTATAAAGAATGACCCGGCATTAATTCCACAAAATTGAGCTCAGGAAATACCTTCTTCATTTGTGGTCTGATAAACTTATCAAGCCCGTAATTATCATCGATATGCAGAAAGCCACCTCCCGTTAAATAGTTACGAAGATTTTGCGCCTCCTGGTCGGAAAATTTAACATTCCCGTGCCCGGTCATATACACAAAGGGATAGTTAAAGATCTCCGGGCTTCCTGCTTCCACAACCGCCTCTTCGGGATCTAAATTAGTACCCAAATTTCTATTGCAGAATTCTATGAGATTTGACAATGCAGTACGGTTGGCATACCAGTCGCCGCCTCCGCTATATTTGAGTCTGGCAAGTTTATATGAGGGTATATAAAACCCTGAAAACAGCCATATCAATAATGGCATCACCAAAAGACTAATTCTCCGCATCTTTACCGGTTTAGAAAGTTAATTTCAAAACAAGCTTCCAGTGCCGCTGTTTCCGTTCGCAGTCTGCTGTTTCCTAAAGTTACAGGAATAAAACCAACAGCCAAAGCTATTTCTAATTCGGCAGAAGTAAAATCACCCTCAGGTCCGATTAAAGCCGTATACCTGCCGTGTTGTTTTAAACATTGTTTTAACGAAAATTTTTCACCCGTCATACAATGAGCTATAAACTTTTGTCCTTCTGCCCCTTTTATGAATTCCTGATACTTAACAGGCTCATGAAGCACGGGATGATATGCCTTAATGGATTGCTTAACTGCAGAAGTAATGATCTTATTTAACCGCCCGGTCTTCACATCCTTTCTTTCAGAGCGGGAACATATCAGTGGGGTAATCTCGTCAATACCAATCTCAGTAGCCTTTTCTACGAACCATTCAAACCGTTCGATATTTTTGGTTGGAGCAATGGCAATATGGAGATGATGATTTCTTTTACCATATTCATAAAGATGTTCCACTATTTCGAGGGAGGTTCTTTTAGGATCCTGACGAATAATTCTGGCTTTGTAAAATCCGCCCCTGCCATCTATCAGTTGAATGATATCACCGGTCTGATGCCGTAAAACCTTTATACAATGATGGCTTTCTTCCTCATTAAGTTCATAATGTTTTCCGGAGATATCAGGAGTATAAAACAAATACATACCGGGATCTTTAGCGGGTGTCTATCGTATCTTCGGCATTAATTACCAGTTCAAACTTAACAGATTCTACATTCTGCTCTGTTTTCTTTAATATCGTAATAGTGTAACCGTAGAATTCGGTCCGTTCGCCCACTTCGGGAATCTTCCCGAACAGATCTCCCACTAATCCCCCGATCGTATCATAATCTTCATCTTCAGGCAGGTCATGAGGAAGATACTCGTTTACATCATAAATGGAGGCAGCAGCGCTAACTATAAATTCCTGGTCCGACACCTTCTCAACAATAGGCTTTTCTTCATCGAACTCATCCTGAATCTCTCCGACCAGTTCTTCCACAATATCTTCCAGTGTTACCATACCGGCCGTTCCTCCGAACTCATCGAGAACAATGGCCAGTTGAATTCTCCTCAACTGAAACTCCTTCATCAGATCATTGATCTTTTTGGTTTCAGGAATAAAATAAGGCTTTCTTATTATATCCATTAAAACCATTTCCTTCTTTCCGGCAAGTATCTGCAAAACATCTTTGGCATGAATAACACCGATTATTTTATCAATGGTCTCATCATAGACAGGAATACGTGAATAACCTTCCTTCACTATAGTCTGAATAACCTCCTCTTCAGGCATATTCATTTCGATCCCGGAGATCTTGGTCCTTGGTACCATGATATTCTTCACCACACGCTCATTAAAATCGAAAACGTTCTTTATAAGCTCGTGCTCATTACTATCCAGTACACCACTTTCCTTCCCCTGTTCAAGAAGATACTGCAGCTCTTCAGAACTATGGGCAGTTTCATATCCGCTTGCACCTGTATTGATCCCTATAATTTTAAGAAGCACATTTGCCAGGCTGTTTAACATCCAGATAAACGGGCGAAATACAATATAGAAAAAGTGCAGGGGCACAGATACTCCCATGCTGACCCCTATAGGCCTCTGTATGGCTATTGACTTCGGAGCTAATTCCCCAAATACTATATGCAAAACCGTTATGGTACCAAACGCAATTATAGGAGCAGCTGTAGTACTGAAAGAACTGATGAATGAAGGAGTAGCGCCAATATCAGTAAGAATAGTTTTTAAAATATCCTCCATTACCTTTTCGCCAATCCAGCCCAGTCCAAGAGAAGCCAGTGTAACTCCTAATTGGGTGGCCGCCAGATAGGAATCAAGATGTTGTGAAATATGCTTGGCCATTTTAGCCATACGGCTTCCCGACTTCGCCTGGATCTCAATTTGCGATGCACGTACTTTTACAATAGCAAATTCTGCGGCAACAAAAAAGCCATTCAGAAATACGAGAAAAAAAGTAAAGAATATCTGGAGCCCCATCTATCTATAACTTGTTTAAAATCGTATTGTTATACAGGTCGATGCTTTCCTGGATTACCCGGTAAGCTTCTTCTCTGCCCATAAGTTGCTCAACGCTAACATTTTTGTGCTCAAGAGCTTTATAATCCTGAAAGAACCGTACAATCTCCTTCATCGTGTGAGGAGGCAAGCTTTCCAGGTCGTCGATATAATTAACAGACATGTCGTTCCTGGCTACAGCAATAATCTTATCATCCTGCTCGCCATTATCAACCATATGCATCACGCCGATCACCTTTGCTTCAATAAGCGACATTGGAAATACGTCTACAGAACATAATACAAGAATATCAAGCGGATCTTCGTCATCACAGTAGGTCTGTGGAATAAAGCCATAATTCGCAGGATACATAACTGAAGAAAAAAGAATCCGGTCCAATCTTAGTAAGCCTGATTCCTTATCTATTTCATACTTTGCTTTAGACCCTTTGGGAATCTCAATGATTGCATTAACAAAAGTTGGTAATTGTTTGCCTGGGGATACCCTATGCCAGGCATTATCATTATTCATAGTCATTTATATTTTCGTTCAACTTCTTATTTTCGCTTTTGTTTAAAAGAATTTTTCTTTTTATATACGTCCATATCAGAGGAATCGCGGTGATGAGGATAAATCCGGTTATTATATACAACAGGTACTCATCTATCTGCTTTTCAAATTTCTTCCCAAGAAAAAAGCCCAGTAACGTTAAAGAAGAAACCCATAAAAAGGCCCCCGCTGCATTATAAAGAGCAAACTTTTTTGTCTTTATACGGATAATACCGGCTACTATAGGAGCAAAAGTACGTACCACTGGAATGAACCGCCCCATGATAAGAGCAAAAGCACCCTGTTTACGATAGTATTCCTCTGCAACGTGAATATAATGTTTTTTAAAAAAAAACGAATCCTTTCGTAAATGGAGAACCGGCCCTGTTTTCTTCCCAAACCAGTAGCCCACAAAATTTCCAAGAATTGCTGCCGCAATCAAACCTCCAACCAGCACATAAATAGAAACATCCAGCTTACCGGTGGCTACGAACATTCCGGCAAGAAAAAGGAGGTAATCACCAGGAAGAAAAAATCCAAAAAACAGGCCAGTCTCAGCAAAAACCACAAAAAGAAGAACGTAAAAACCTCCTTCTCTCAGTAGCCGTTCCGGATTTATTAATTGCTGAAGGTGATCCCAGAGTTCGTACATAATGAATATCCGTAAAGCTACGAATATTAATATAATTTTCGACCTTAATAAACACTCAAATAAGGCCCGCTATAAAATCAGGGTAAATACCAAGAATAATAGTTGCAAGTGCTGAAAATGCAAGAACTACCTTAAAATAGGGCGATACTGTCAGCTCTGTTCTGTCCTCTGGCTTAAAGTACATAGCTATAACTACCCTCAGGTAATAAAAAATACCTATAACCGCGTTTATAACAGCAAATACCACTAATGCAATATGGTAGGTTGAGATCGCTCTTGAAAACATCATAAACTTCCCGACAAATCCGGCAGTAAGAGGTATCCCCGCAAGAGATAACATCGCTATTGTCAATGTAAGTGCGAGAAAGGGGTTTTTACGTGCTATACCATTAAAACTATCAAAGCTGTCGTTACCGGTCTGGCGCTGAAGAATTATTAACACTGCAAATGCAATAATGGTGGCAATAGAATATGCCGCAGCATAAACGAATATAACGTTGTCTGACGACCCGTCAAGAGCTATTAAGCCAAATAGCATATATCCTGCATGCGAGATACTGGAATAAGCAAGCATTCGCTTAAAGTGTTGCTGATATACTGCGGTAACATTACCGATCAGCAGGGATAATGCCGCAATGGTAATTAGCATTGGAACGATGAAATGCTGTACAGGGCCGAAACAATACATCATAATGCGCAGGAAAGCTGCAAAGCCGGCTGTTTTCACCACCGTGCTCATATAAGCAGTGATCAGCGAAGGAGAGCCCTCATATACATCCGGTGTCCAGAAGTGAAAAGGGGCCGCACCAACTTTAAAACACAGTCCAACTATTACCAGTATAACTCCCGAATAAAGTAATGGAGAAAGTTTTGACGCAGTAACCATATAGTTCCTGATCCCATCAAGGTCAAAAGAGCCGGTAGCACCATAGAGCAACGCAATTCCGAAAAGCAGAAAACCTGTTGAAAAAGCTCCCATCAGGAAGTACTTTAATGCCGCCTCATTGGATGAAAAATCGCGCTTCTTGATCCCTGCCAGTATATATAAGCTCACCGACATAATTTCAATGCCAATAAACAGCATAGACAGATTATGATAGGAAACCATTAAAACAATACCGGCCAGCGAAAACAGGATTAAGGCATAATACTCTGCTATATTATTGCTGATCCGCTCGAAGTAATCTTTTGAAAGAAGCAATACCAGCATGGTTGAAAATATAGTAATGCATGAAAAAGCGACGGCGAAGCGGTCATAGAACATCATATTACTAAAAATAGGCGTTGCTCCGCTATTCCATTCTAAAACGGCAAGAATGAAGGCAACAGCAAGCCCGGCTAATGCAACCGGAAGCAGGGCTTTTTTTGCTTTAAACAATCCTAAATATAAAATGAGTATTGCTAAGAGAGATATGGTAATTAATGCGTTCATTTTCTTAATTCTGTATCACTTGTTCTGTCAATTAGAAAGTCGTACTTATACCATGCATTCGGCCGTCAATTGTTTCAACAAGCGACTTTACAGCAGCCTCCGAAATATGCAGAACAGGATGCGGATAGATTCCAATAAATATAATCAGGGCACAAACAATTGTCAGAACAAGTTTTTCAGTGCCATCAATATCTTTAAAGCCTACAGTTAATTCGTTGGCTTCTCCAAGCATTACCCGTTGGTACATGCGCAACATATATACAGCACCTAAAATAATGGTGAGTCCTGATATAATTGCCCCCCATAAACTATAGTTAAAAATTCCTATAAGAAGTAAAAACTCGCCAATAAAGCCATTCGTTAGCGGAAGTGCAATAGTGCCTAAAACAATGACAAGGAAAGCAATAGCCATCTGTGGTGCAGAAGCCGCAATTCCGCCCATCTTGTCACTGTCGCGGGTACCGGTTCGTCTTGAGATAATATCAATAATAAAAAACAAGCCGAATACATTGATACCATGGTTGATCATTTGTATCATCGCTCCCTGCAGGCTCTGCACATTCCAGACAAAA
>JAATFW010000283.1 GCA_015654985.1 Sphingobacteriales bacterium
AACATCGGGGAACGGGAGGCCCGTTCGTCTTTCCTGAATGTGTTTGAGAAGGCGGTGAAAGAAGGAGGTGCTATGGGAATGATGGCTGCCTACAGTGAAATTGATGGAATTCCTTGTGTGCAGAATAAATGGCTTCTTACTGATGTCCTGAGGCGGGAATGGGGATTTAAGGGTTTTGTGTTGTCTGATCTGGGAGCGATAAAGATGACCCTGGAAAGTCATCATACCGCAGCAACGATCAGCGATGCTCTTGCACAAACTTTTAATGCAGGCATGAGCATGCAATTTTATGACTTCGGTCACGATGACTTCTTAAAAGGAATGAAGGATGCGCTCAGCAGTAAGAAGCTCTCTCTGGCAGTTTTAGACAGGGCAGTGGCCGATGTACTGCGCGTTAAGTTTTTGCTTGGCCTGTTTGATCATCCATATATTGATCCGGCGCTCAAATCGAAAATATTTCATACAACAGAAAGCCGTGCCCTTGCTTTGCGTGCTGCACAGCAAGGTATTTGCTTGCTGAAGAATGATCAAAATATTCTTCCTTTAAAAAATGACGGTAATACGATAGCTGTGATCGGTTCTTTGGCCAAAAGCACTTACCTGGGAGGATATGCGAATAAGGAGGGTAAGGCTATTTCTATTCTGGATGGTTTGCAGCAAAGGGCAGGGCAGTCCGTGAAAATTAATTTTTCCGAAGGATATGTTACCGGGAAATCGCGGCCGGAACTTATAGAGCAGGCAGTCAGTACAGTAAATGGTTCTGATGTGGCTGTTGTTGTGCTCGGAGAAGACGTTAATATTGTAGGAGAGGGTAAAGACCGCGCGACACTTGATCTCGATGAAAATCAAATGGCCCTGATCAGGGCAGTTTGCGCCTCCGGAAAGCCGGTGGTTGCTGTGTTGTTTAATGGCAGACCCCTGGCTGTAAAATGGCTTGCCGAAAATGTTCCGGCAATTGTGGAAACATGGTTTTCAGGGGAGATGGGTGGTCTGGCAACGGCAGATATTTTGTTTGGGAATATAAATCCGTCGGGTAAACTGCCCATGACATTTCCCCGTTCACTGGGCCAGCTCCCTTTTTATTACAATCATAAACCCACATCTTCTCACAAGTATGTAGATGAAGCCGATTCTGCATTGTTTTGTTTCGGTCATGGCCTTAGTTATACAAAATTTGAGTATTCCGGACTTGCTATCCCCCAGAAAATGACGGTTAACGGAACAGCCGCCATACAGGTAACAATTAAAAATACAGGTCAGAGAGAAGGTTCAGAGGTCGTACAGCTTTATATCAGAGATGAGGTAAGCAGCGTAACTACTCCGGTGATGTCTTTAAAAGGATTCAGCAGAGTTACCCTTAAACCGGGACAAAGCGGCATTGTACATTTCAAACTGCCGGCATCAGAACTGGCGCTCTGGAACCGTGAGATGAAAAAAGTGGTTGAACCGGGTGAATTTAAGGTGATGATAGGAAGCTCTTCAACCGATATCCGGCAGAAAGGAACCCTGCTGGTAACAGCGAACTGATATTTAACAGGAGTATTGTCAATAAAACTGACTAAAATGATGAAAAGGAATTTCTGGTTTTCAATAGTGATCGTCTTCTTCCCGTTTTTAAGCCCGGGCCAGGTCGCAAAACCAACAACTATTTGTAATCCGCTTAATATCAGCTATCGTTTTTGCCTGGATCAGCCTTCACGACGCGAAGCTGCTGATCCTGCTGTAGTGACCTTTAAAGGGGAGTATTTTTTATTTGCCTCCAAGTCAGGCGGCTACTGGCATTCAACTGATTTGATAAGTTGGAATTTTATAACATCGTCAGATCTTCCGTTTGAAGATTATGCTCCGGCAGTTGTGGTTATTAAGGATGCAGTTTACTTTATGGCTTCATCTTCTAATGGCCCCAGTAAGATCTATAAAACTTCAGAACCGAAAGCAGGTAAATGGGAGGTAGTTAACGCTGCTTTTTCTATAGCAATGACCGACCCTGACTTGTTTCTTGACGACGACGGAAGGTTGTATTTTTATTATGGATGCTCCAATACCGATCCAATTTTTGGAGTGGAGCTGGACAGTAAGACCTTTATGCCCATTGGCAAACCGGTAGCATGTTTTAACAGCAATTATAACGACTATGGTTGGGAAAGGCCAGGCGACTTTAATGAAAAGTTACAGGCTCCGTGGATGGAAGGAGCATGGATGACCAAATATAAAGGTAAATATTACCTGCAATACGCTGTTCCGGGAACAGAATTTAAGAGTTATGCCGATGGATTATATATCGCCGACAAACCCCTGGGTCCTTTTAAAGTAGCGGAAAATAATCCTTTTTCGTCTAAGCCAGAGGGTTTTATTGCGGGAGCCGGGCATAGTAGCACGTTCCAGGACCGCTATGGAAATTATTGGCATATTGCTACGATGACTATTTCCGTAAAACATCCCTTTGAGCGCAGGCTTGGTTTGTTTCCCGCATTCTTTGATGATCCGGCGCAGCCTTATACCTATACAGGTTATGGCGACTTTCCATATCGTATTCCACAGGAGAAGGTTTCAGATCCTTCAGCGCTTTTCCCCAACTGGATGTTACTTTCTTTTAATAAACCGGTTCAGGTTTCATCTTCCTTACAGGATCACCCTGAAAATAATGCTGTTGACGAAAATATACGAACATACTGGAGTGCAGAAACCGGTAACAGCAACGAATGGATCAGTATTGATCTTCAGAAACAATGTGTGATCAATGCGGTCCAGTTGAATTTTGCAGAACATAATACGCATGTATTGGGCCGTTTGCCCGGATTATTTTATCAGTATATTTTAGAATATTCCCAGGATAACAAAACGTGGAAGACATTAACAGATAAAACCTTGGATAAAACAGATCTGCCTCATGATTATATTGAACTGGCATCTCCTGTTAAGGCAAGGTTTCTCCGGTTAACAAATGTTCATGTGCCGGATGGTGATTTCGCACTGTCCGGTTTCAGGGTGTTTGGTGATGCTCCCGGAAGTTCTCCTCAGGAGGTAAGTAAATTCTCTGCAGCGCGCAATCCGAAGGACAGATGTGAAGTGAAATTGACATGGAGGCCTGATAAAAGCGCCATTGGTTATAACATCCGTTATGGTACCCAGCCTGATAAACTGTATCTGAATTATGAGGTTTTGAGTAAAGATTCATTAACGATAAGAAGCCTCAATGCCTTTTCTGAGTATTATTTTACTATTGATGCATTTAATGAAAGCGGGATAAAAAAGAACACAAAAACGATCCATATAAATTAACAGTAGTTATGTGCTGCCCTGACAGAAAAACTTAAATGGTTTTGTTTAAGCTTCAGTGGCATAAAAGGATAATATATTATACTATCAATTGAGTTTTAAGTTAAAGGAGGTTTGAAATGAGGTCCTTTTTAAGTTTGTTATTATTGACATCTATTTCATTTTCCTGTGAAGCTGTTACCAGAATAGCTTGTATAGGAGCCAGCATTACCTATGGAGCTACACTGGAGAACAGAAAGCAAAACTCCTTTCCCGGCCAGTTACAGCGATTGCTTGGTAAAAGCTATGAGGTTGCTAATTATGGCGTAAGCGGATGTACATTACTTAACAATGGCGATTTACCTTATCACAAAACCAGAGAATATCAGCTTGCCCTTAACTATAAGCCTGATATCGTTTTCATTGACCTTGGCGGAAACGACAGCAAGCTGATCAACCGGATACATCTGAATGACTATGCGCGGGATTATCATGCCCTGATTAAATCATTTGCTGAGTTAGAATCGCGCCCGCGCATTATATTATTATTACCAGTTGTGTCATTTGTTACTGATACTACAGGAATATGGGACCCGGTAATCGTAAAGAGCATTATACCACAAATTCAGCAGGTTGCGTATGAAGAAAACCTTGAAGTTCTGGATATGCATTCATTGCTAATCGACAGGCCTGAGTTAATGCCCGATAAAATACATCCCAATGCAGAAGGATCGGAGATCATGGCACAGAGACTATATGAACAGGTTGTCATTAAAAGAGACCAGACTTACGATTGTTTCAGCAGGATCACTCAATCTAAAAAGATATCTTCATTTTATGGCTATGCCTGTGCTGATTTTTCTGTTGATGGCCGCTTATGTAAAGTTGTTAAGCCGAAGTGGACAGCAAAAGACCATCCCTGGATCTGGAGGGCCCGTTTCTGGGGGCATGAACCTCAGACAGACATAGCATTACTGGAACGCGGTTTTCACCTCGTATACTGTGATGTAGCTGAGCTTTTTGGAAATAATACGGCAATAGCGGTATGGAATAATTTATACAGGGATCTTAGAAAAGCGGGCCTCGCGAAAAAAGCCGTCATGGAAGGAATGAGCCGCGGAGGTGTTTATGTTTTTAACTGGGCTGTTGTAAATCCCGGAAAAGTAGCCTGTGTATATGTCGATAATCCTGTGCTTGATTTGAAAAGCTGGCCGGGAGGCCTTGGGAAAGTTCCTCCGGCTAAGGAAGAGTTAAAACAGCTCATGGACGATTATCAGTTAACCAATATTGAACAACTAAGGCAATTTAAAGGTAGTCCTGTAGATAAAGTTCATGAGATTGTTAAAGGGAAATATCCGGTTCTGATTCTTTGCGCAGATGCTGATGAAGCCGTTCCTCCGGAAGAAAATACACTATTATTTGAACAAAGGATGAGGGAACTCAGGGGGAACATAACCGTTATACATAAGCCCGGCTTTAAGCACCATCCCCATAGTCTTCCCAATCCTGCGCTCATTGTTGATTTTATACTAAGATCAACAGGTTTAAACAGTAATTGAGCTATTTACTTGAGATTATATGCTGTATTAATGTTTTATTAATCATTTTTTATCTGACCGGGCTTTATTTGCAAGACTGGCAAAACCAATAGAACTATTTGTTGGTCGAGTTTTATCAGAACCAAAAGGACAAAAATAAATTTTGAAAAGCACATTGACTATACATCAGATTGCAGAAGAATTGCAGCTTTCGGCTTCTACTATATCGTTTGTTCTGAATGGACAAGCCGGGAAATACAGGATAAGCAATAGTGTGCAGGAGCGTGTTCTGCTGTATCTTCAGAAGAATGAATATGTCCCCGACAAAAGGGCAAAATCGCTTCGGACGAAAAAAAATCAAATTATATGTCTGATTGTAAATGATATTACCGAACCGGTGTATGCCAAACTTACCTTTGAGGTAGAGAAAATGGCTTTTAAAAATAATTATAAACTGATACTGCACAATATTAACAATAATCGTAAAAAAGCACATGAAGTGATTCTCAATTGCAGGGATAAACAAGCTGATGGATGTATTATAGGTCTTACTGATAAAATTATACACCGTGATATTCTTTATTTAATAGATAATAACTTTCCCCTCGTTTTATTTAAAGTTGAAGGCGATAAATCATGGATACACGGGAATACGGTCTGTGATTTACCCCTGGTTAATGATCAAATTCATACCATTAAAGAAAACGATAAAAATTATCCCAGAATGCTCTTCAATACATTAATGAATAAAATTACATCTGCCTGAGTTTCCTGCTTCTGGAAAGTCTGGAGCGGTTCTCATTTCAGATGAGAATTTATAAACCATTCTTCATAACAAAGGTTTTATTAATCATCGGGCAGCAAGATCAGAAGCCCGCAGTAAATGTTTAATTAAACGTTAAAATTATGAGAATTACCGTAAAAGAAGCAGT
>JAATFW010000004.1 GCA_015654985.1 Sphingobacteriales bacterium
GGAAGGGATGCCCATCTTTACCTCCATGGGCAAAAGAGAAGCGGGCGGGATCTTTGAAGCGGGAAGGAGTGCCGTAAATTACTTCGCTTACCAGTGCGAGCGATTGAAGGGTACGGGGGCCAAGGCCCTCAAGAAGCAAAAGCTCCTCAAAGTCAGCGGGCCTTTTATCGTGAGCCAGCCACAGGATACTTCCAAGACGTTTCAGGTCGACATCTTTCGCGCGGACATCGTGATGGGCGGGCATGACCAGTTTCTGAGCTTCCGACAGCATCGTCTGAGGCCGTTCGCTGGTCAACGACATTACGGCGTTGCGCGCTCCCGAGGCTTCTCTTGCTGTCATATTCAAAATATTCCCCTGGTTTATTCCGCAAATAGCGGTGTGGGGCTCCTCTACAAAAGATGTCAGTGAAGAAGAATGCCAGTGATAGCGGCGGGCGGTAGAGCCCCCGGTTTGCATGCCCTGCTGCACCACAGTCCACTGACCTTCATCGCTTACGATAAAGCTATGCATGTATAACTGAAAACCATCCTGGATCGCTGTATTGTCTACTTTTGCACTTAATTTGCTGCAGCGGACAAGATAGTTACCGTCAAGTCCTGTGCGGTCACCGACAGCAAGAAGCTCGCGGGGGGCTTCTCTGGAATGTTTTCCTTTTCCACCGCAGATGTAAATGCCAAGTTCGCGGGAATGAGGATTTACAGCACTTTTGAGTGCCCCCATTACCGAGGTGGTTATCCCTGAAGAATGCCAGTCCATTCCCATCACCGCTCCGAAACTCTGAAACCAGAACGGATCACTCAACCGGCGCAGGATCTCCTGTTTACCATATTCCGTAATAATAGCTTCCGTTATAGCTAACCCCAATTTTGCCATTCTTTCTGCCAGCCACTTTGGAATATATCCATAATGTAAAGGCAGGTCTGCACTCCCCGAACGTTTCATTGCTAACAAAGTTAGTAATAATAATTCACCGGTGTTATGGTATTCTCGTCCTGTGAGAATTTTTTGGTGTTTTTTCCGCCTTCTTGATTCATTAGTTTATAATTTACTGCTGCACTAATTTGCAGTAACGCCGTACCTTTATTCCTGTATCCTTAAGCTGGTTTCCGTCGTCTGATCTTCTATTGCCTGTTGCTCCGTATTTCATAAAAAACAGATAAATTTACCCCCTTTGATTTCATATAAAACTGTACCTGCTTATCTTTGCCGTATGGAAGAACCTTTTGATATTGAACTAGGTGATATTACATATTCTGTATTTCCCGAAGAAGATGGTGTTTATGCAATTTTTAAAGAAGGCATAGATTATATAAAGATTCAAAAAGATGACGGGGATCAGTGGCTCAAACTGGACAAGGAAACCGAACTTCCTCTTTTTACTGAAGATGCAGAAGTACAGTTGATTGGTAAAGAAATTACACAATATTTAGGTTAAAAGCCGATTCTGGCTCAGGGATTAACGGCTTCACGGTCCGCATGATCAGCATGTTTTGAAATGGTAAATTGAAGTTCCGGGTTAGTCGCCGGGGCCGCGTTAAATTACACGTTCCTGAATAATAAATATACTTCCTGCATTTGTTGTCAGGTATCTGCTGATAATAAAAGTTAAAAAAATGTTAAAATTCTTTTTTTAATACGAAACTGTTCGTATACTTGTAATACGAAATTATTCGTATATAAGCAATGGACATAAAACCTACAGACAGCGAGCTTGAAATTCTCCAGATATTATGGAAAAGGGGGACCTGCACCGTTCGGGAAGTGAACGAAGTACTTTAAGAGGAAAGGGGAGAGGAGGTAGGCTATACTACCACTCTTAAATTGATGCAGATCATGCACGAAAAAGGAATGGTTGAACGCGATACAAGCGCCAGAACTCATATTTACAAAGCACTGATGAATAAAGAACATACCAGGGGAAACATTTTAAATAAAGTGATCGATACCGTTTTTAATGGCTCTGCCACTCAGTTGGTGATGCAGGCTTTAAGTAACCACAAGTCTTCTAAGGAGGAAATTGAACAGATAAAGAAATATTTGAATCAACTGGATAAAAAATAGAAACGTCATGGATGCTGTTAAATTATTTCATGGACTGGCTGAAGCCATGTACCTCTCACTGGGGCAGGGACTCATCATTTACTTGTTAGCCAAACTTATTATATTTCTTCTTCCCTGGATGGGATCGGCTTTCAGATACAGACTGTTATATATGTCAACGGCTCTCATCTTTATACTTTTTGCCGGCAGAATGACCCTCGCTATAATGGTGCAGGCTGGAAGTCAGGCTACTGATGCGCCGTTGATGACAGCTTCAGAACTCAGGAAACACTTCAGTCTAAAGGCAATTGTTCACCAGTATGCTCTTATCATTGGTATTTTATACTTTACAGGTATTTTAATCCAGATGGTTTTATTGCTGGTATCACTGCTTAAGATCAGGATGCTGAAAAGCAGAAAGGACCTCCATATTAATTATTTATGGCAAATGCGGCTTGAATCGCTGCAGAAAGTTTTAAGTATTAAAAAGAAGGTAGTTCTGCGCTTTGGCGAACGTATAACAGGTCCTTTTACTACCGGATGGTTAAAACCGGTTATCTATTTTCCTCTTGCAGCGCTTAATAATTTAAGTACAGAACAGGTGGAGGCCATCCTCATTCATGAACTGGCGCATATAAAACGAAATGATTATTTATGGAATTTATTGCAGCGGGTAATGGAAATAGTACTGTTTTTCAATCCGGTAACCTGGGTGCTATCTTCTGAAATTAAGAAAGAAAGGGAGTTCTGCTGCGACGACATGGTTCTCAGTAAGACGGACGAGACTGTGATGTATGCTAAAGCTTTATTTCTCCTTGAAAGAGACCGGAAGGGATCTTCCCTGATAATGGCGGCAACAGGCCCGCAGAAACAATCACTACTGGATCGTATAAAACGCATAACAGATATGGAAACTACAACATCGAACGGCATTCCTAAAATGATTGCCTTTACAGGAATACTTGTTTTTATTTTATTCCTGGGCTGGACCAAACAATCAGAAGCGCTTAACCAGAAACACAGGCAGCATTTAAATATAAATACGAAGGGCTTTTCATCATCTGTACCGGCAACCTCTCCGGTGGTGAAGCATCTTATATCCGGTATTTCTGATACGGTTCCACCGCCCCCTCCGCCGTCTTCCGCAGTGCCTCCGGTACCTCCTGCAGCCCCGGCCTTACCGTCTTAGCCAGTCCCTCCGGTTCCTCCTGCGGCTCCAGCGGCTCCGCATGCGCCCAGTGGTAACAGGACCGTCCTGATCAATGGAAAAGATACGGTTATTATGGACGCTTCCGCTGTTGGAAGCTATTTTGACAGCCCTGAGTGGAATCAGCAGATTGAGAAAATTAAAAGCATGGGAGATGAAATAAAGAAACATTTTGATTCGCCGGAATGGAAGCAGCAGGTAGAAGAAATAAAGAAGCGGGGCCTGGAGCTGAGCGCTCAGTTTAATAGCCCTGAATGGAAAGAGAAGATGAAAAACCTTCAGATCAATGCTGCAGAAATGCAGAAAAAATTTGATTCTCCTGAATGGAAGGCAAAGCAGCAACAGATAGCTCAGCGCGCCGAAGAATTGGCAAAGAAGTTTGAAAGTGCCGAATGGAAGAGTAAAATGAAGGATATTGAAAAACATACAGCAGAGCTTCAAAGCAAATTCGACTCCCCTGAGTGGAAGAAAAAGATGCAGGATTTGCAGGATCGGGCTTTAGAAATTCAAAAAAAGACTCTTAAAGAACTTAATAAAGAAACTGAAAAGCAGAAGCCGGTAGAATAACCTTTATGTGACGCTCTTATCGTCAGGCGGCAGATAAAGTGTAAAGTGTAAAGTGTAAAGTGTAAAGTGTAA
>JAATFW010000271.1 GCA_015654985.1 Sphingobacteriales bacterium
AAAAGCATTTATTAAAAACTTTGGCCTCAAAAGGGGCGCTATTGCCTCATCTGTCGCTCACGACAGTCATAATATTATCGTAGTGGGAACCGACGATGTTAGTATTTCCAGGTCTGTGAACCTTCTGATCGAAAGTAAGGGCGGGGTTTCCCTGGTTGCCGGAAATGAAGAAAAGCTCCTTGAATTGCCGGTTGCCGGACTGATGTCGACCGAAGATGGATATGACGTTGCCCGTAAATATGCTGAAATAGATGCAGCGGCAAAAGCGCTTGGTTCTGAACTTGCTTCTCCCTATATGACCCTGTCTTTCATGGCTTTGCTCGTTATTCCTGATTTGAAATTAAGTGATAAAGGCCTGTTTAACGGACTTGACTTTATTTTTGCAATCTGACTGTTATCTTATTCCTGACAGGAAAATTGTTTCTCTCAGGCAAACATATTCACGCTTTTATAAGAGCGTTGAATGCGCTGCAAAAGGTTTTATAAGCAGTTTTATTCTTTTGCGTGTGATACAAAAAGGAGGAATAAAATATATAGAAACAGTATTACCGGTACATTAAAGATTTTTTTTTAAGTTTATACCTCTGGTTTTGATAAAGGTTATGATTTTTATGGATCGGAATACAGATGGATTTGTTGCTTAATACTTTTTCCGGACGGGATGTGAAAAGGAGAAATTTTATTAGATATCTATGCTTTTTAAGCTTCTTATGCATTTATCTGCTTTCAGTTAAGTTTTCATTTGCACAAAACAGTTCAAATAAGGGAAAGGATTTCTGGTTGGGGTATGGAAACCATCAGCGGGGATATAACACTAAAACCCAGGAGATGGTGTTGTATATCACCTCTGATATCAATACCACAGGTAAAGTTGAAATTGCAGGAACCGCCCCGATCACTTTTAGCGTTACCGCCAATTCTATACAAACAGTTTCAATCCCTCAAAGTGCTTATCTGAATGATGAGGGCGTTTACAATACCGGAATACATGTGACCGCCGAAAAACCGGTAGTGATTTATGCTCATATCTACGATCATAATGTTTCGGGTGCTACACTGGTTCTTCCGACGAATGTTCTGGGGAAGGAATATTACTCCATAAATTATAAGCAGGTTGCAAATCAGGATACCTCATTCTCGTATTTTTTTGTAGTTGCTGTTGAAGACGGCACCCAGGTGGAAATAACACCCTCTGCAAATACAGTTACAGGCCATAGAGCGGGCGTACCTTTTTATATAAATTTAGCAAAAGGACAGGTATACCAGGTTCTTGGCGAAAGCCTGGGCGGTGAACGCATAAACCTTGGGGGGAACCGATATACTTATAATTATAAGGGGGCGGACTTAACCGGATCCAGAATAAGATCGATCAGTACCACCACTGCCCCCTGCAAAAAAATAGCGGTTTTTTCGGGCAGCGGAAAGATCGGGATAGGTTGCGAAAGCGGTGGTATCGGCTCATCGGATAATCTTTTTCAGCAGGTTTACCCGACCACTGCCTGGGGAAAAAAAACGATCACTGTACCTCTGGCCTCACGTAACTATGATATTATCAGGATTGTAAAGAGCAGCCCGGCAGCAATAGTTAAACTGAATGGAAGCATCATCAATAATGCCTTATTTACGAACGATCTTTATTATGAATTTTCTTCCCGGGATGTAAACGTAATTGAATCGGATCTGCCCATTCAGGTGGTACAGTATGCGGTCACCCAGGGAAAGGGTATTAATTGTTCAGACTATGAGGAAAACACAGGCGACCCTGAAATGATCTTTCTTAATTCTGTTGAACAGAATATAGACCATATTACAGTTTATTCGGCAAGCGCTTATCTTATTGAAAAACAATTCATTAATGTTGTTATTGAAACTGCTGCAATCAAAGGATTTCTGCTGGACGCAACTGAGCAGTCTGCGCATTTTAAACCGGTTCCCGCCGACCCGCAATATTCTCATGCACAATTGGCTGTTACAGCCGGAGTTCATACCCTTTCTGCCGGCAAGGGGTTTAATGCTGTAGCTTATGGCTTTGGAGAGGCAGAATCATACGGGTATTCTGCCGGAACTAATGTAAAAGGGCAGGAGCTCCAGGCAATTAACAAGTCGTTGGGGAAAGTCGTTTCCAGTGGCTGTACTAATGAGCCGCTGCAATTTAGCATAAATCTCTTATACGAAGTAAATAAGCTAACCTGGGATTTTGGCAACGGAGAAGCGCCGGTTGAACGTAATTATACACAGCCTGCCACCTCGTATACAGAGAACGAAAAAACATATTATGTTTATAATCTTGACAAAGATATAACCTATGCCACGGCACAGGATTATGATATTGAGATCACAGCCGAAAAAACCACATCCGATGGCTGTGGCAATTCAGAAATTATCCAGATTGACTTTTCTGTATTTGATCCGCCGGAATCGAAATTTTCTGTTGCTCCCGCTTGCGAAAAAACAGAAACGCAGTTTAAGGATGAAAGTGATGGAAAAGGAAGGGATATTAAATCATGGTACTGGGATTTTGGCGATAACAGCAGTTCTTCAGAGCAGAATCCGGTGCACAGTTATGCCGCTTCAGGCACCTACCATGTTACATTAACTATAACCGGCGACTCGGGGTGCAGCCCGGTTGTTTCCGATCCGTTTGAAATCAGAGTGTACAAAAAACCGGCAGCAAAATTTTCTGTCGCAACTGCCTGTGAAGGGCAGAATGTTGTTTTTTCAGATCTTTCTGCTTCAGAAGACGGGAATATTGTGAAATGGATCTGGGCGTTTGGAGATGGAAAAACTGACACATTAGATTCAAAAACGCCCTTTACACATGTATATTCCGCGACTGGTTCTTATTCTGTTATGCTTAAAGTGATTACAGATAAAGGATGTGAACAGGAAATATCTTCAGACCTTGTCGTTCATCCTGTGGCGACAGCAGACTTTATTGCTCCCCAAATTTGTATTGAGGACGCAACTGCTGAGTTTATGGATCAATCTTCTATTTCTGATCATACAGAAGGACAGTTTAGCTATGAGTGGGATTTTGGGGACCCTGCTGCCGGAGCTTTAAATAAATCTACTGAAAAAAATCCAAAACATAGATATAACGCCGCTGCGGAATATACTGCTACATTAATTGTGACTTCCGGTAATGGCTGTAAAGATACCGTTAGTAAAACATTCACAGTAAATGGCAGCAATCCAAAAGCAGATTTTAAAGTTCTGAATTCCGGTGAGCTTTGCAGCAGAATACCTGTTTCTTTCATTAATACATCAAGTGTTGACTTTGGTAAGATAACCAGGCTTGAATGGTACTTTGATGATTTGGGTGATCCTTCCGGAATGCTGGTGGATGAAGACCCGGAACCGGGAAAAGAGCAAAAACATCTTTATCCCGAATTTAATACTCCGGCTACCAAAGAATATAAAGTACGTCTCAAAGCTTTTTCAGGAGGAGTTTGCGTCGATGAAATCAGCCAGACCATTACGCTGAAAGCAATGCCTAAGGTAAAATTCGGTGATCTGACGGCGGTATGTCAGGAACAAAACCCAATTAAGTTGGTTGCTGACGAAGAAACCGGATTTGAAGGATCCGGAGAATTTACAGGAGACGGAGTTTCTGCTTCAGGTATTTTTGATCCGGCTAAGGCAGGGCCGGGTGTTCATTTTATAACCTATACTTTCACGGCTGAAAATGGCTGTCCCGACTCTAAAACGCAGTCCATCACCGTAAATGCGGCCCCTTATGTATTTGCGGGCGATGACCTGGCAATGCGTGAAGGCACCCGGGTGCAATTGTCCCCCAAAAGCGATCCTGATATTATCAGTTACAGTTGGTATCCCACAGAAGGTCTGAGCAGGCCCGATATACCTGACCCGGTAGCATCTCCTTTTGATAATACTACCTACACGTTAACCGTTGTTAATTCTAAGGGCTGTACGGCCCGCTCACAGGTAAAAGTGCGTGTGGATAAATATCCGGTCATCCCGAATACGTTTACTCCCAACGGCGATGGCATCAATGATAAATGGGTGGTAAGATACCTCGACAGGTATCCTGATGCGAGTGTTGAAATTTTTAACCGGTATGGCAGCCGGGTATATATCTCCAAAGGTTACTCCGAGCCCTGGGACGGTACCAGTCACGGTTCTCCTTTACCCGAAGGCGTTTACTACTACATTATAAACCCCAGCAACGGAATGGGAACTTATAAAGGCTATATTACCATTGTCCGTTAACGCTAAAGCTTTACACCCATTTCCTTTATCAGGAAATCTGCTTTATCAACTTTGGATGCGATCCATAATACATAGCGGATATCAACTCCTATAGAGCGGCTATAGCTTTCGTTCCATGCATAATCATTAATAGTCGCTTCGTAAGCACGGTCAAAGTTTACGCCTATGAGCTCTCCGTTCGCATTCATAACAGGCGAACCGGAATTTCCTCCGGTAGTGTCAAGGTTATAAAGAAATGCTACCGGCACATCGTTAAGGTCACTTTTCATAAAAGGGCCAAAATCTTTCTGCTGCCAAAGGTCTTTGAGTACATTTGGGTAGGCAAACTCCGGATTGCCTGTACTGCCTTTCTCAAATATGCCTTTAACTGTTGTAAATGGTTTCATATAGGTCGCATCCGAAGGGGAATAACCTTTCACATAGCCGTAAGTCAGCCGCAGGGTACTATTGGCATCAGGAATAAAGCTTTGCTTCTTAAACTGTTCTTTTATGGCAATATAGCTGCTCATCAGCTTATTTAACACTCCTTCGCGCCGTTCTTTCTCCGGCTTTAAAGCGTTTATCTGGCCCTGCAGGCTTCTTTCAAAATGCAGAAGTGGATCATTATAAGCCACAATGCTCTGGTATGAATTTAATATAGTATTAAATACAAAATCAGAATCTTTGAGCCGTGTATACGTGAACATGCTGTTTACGAATTTTCCGATCTGCTCTTCGGAGCTAAAGCCCTTCTGTATTTTTCTGTCAACTGCATCAACCCGCTGGATAGCAGGAAACTGTGAGGCATCAGTTAACATTTTTGTCAGGATCTCTCTGTCGGTATTCTGGTCATAACTCAAATAGAGGTCCTTCACCTTTTGTCGAAGGGTTACTACGCTGTCCTTATAAAATGAAGCCCTTTCTGTAAGGGGCTTTGAAGCCATGGTTTGTTTAAAAGAATTTAATTGCCGTGCGATATTCAGAAGGTTCGTACTGCTGTAGATTTGCGTAAACCAGAGATCACGGTATGCGTCATTGTTAATGAGCTTATACAGGTTATCAATATCGCTCATCAGGGAGCCGTATTTCTCTTTTAATTCAACATTCGAATTGATAAAAGCAGCTAATTCTGCATCTTCCTGCTGTTTTTGCACTACAAGGTTAAGGCCGTTCAGGCCTTTAAGCTTTCCCTGATAGTTCTTTAAAACATTGGCATTGCGCTTAATCCGGGTTGCCAGTCTGAGTTCGGTTGCCTTATCTTTTTTGCCGGCATCTTCCATCGCCTTATTCTGAAACTCATAAAGTTTGGAAATATAGGGTAACTGAAATTCCTGCTGATACTGAATAAATTGGGCAGGCCTGTTTCGGAAGGTTCTGCCGGGGTAGCCCAGTATGAATACAAAATCGTTTTCATTAACTCCTTTGGGGTTTACCCTTAAAAACCTTTTTGGCTTGTAAGGAACATTGTCTTTAGAATATTTAGCTGAAGATCCGTCGGGCGCCACATAAGCACGCATGAAGGAAAAATCGCCGGTATGGCGCGGCCACACCCAGTTGTCGGTTTCGCCGCCGAACTCCCCGATATTACGGCTTGGAACATACACAAGCCTTACGTCCTTTATCGTTTTATAACGGAAAAGAACATAGGTTTTACCGATAAACATTTCAGAAACCTCAGCTTTTATAGTAGAATCCTGTGCCTCGGCCTGTGATGCCAGTCTTTTCATTTCTGCATTGATCATCCTGATGCGGGAGGCCGGGTCGCTTACCCCCGAAGTAACGGAAAGCACCTTATCTGAAACATCTTCATAGCTTTCTGTGATACGGCAGGTTAGTCCCTTTGCTTCAATTTCCTGTTCGCGCGACCGCGCGGTAAAGCCTTTATCCAGGTAATCATGCTCAGGCGTGCTGGCTAACTGAACAGCGCTGAATGCACAATGGTGGTTGGTAATAATGAGGCCTTCACCCGAAACAAAGGAACCGGTACAGCCGCCAACGTTTACCAGCGCATCAATAAGGCTGATACCGTCGGGATTATAAATTTCCCTCTG
>JAATFW010000117.1 GCA_015654985.1 Sphingobacteriales bacterium
GATCGTTCCAGCCATTCGCTATATCCGTCCACAGCTCTTTTACTGTAGTAAGATATTTCTCTTCGCCGGTAACATTGTATAACCTTAGGATGGTAAGGGCATTCCACTCCATGTCATCATAAAAATTATTATAATAAGTATCGCCGTTCTTAACCTTAATACCGTCATACCACTTAGTAAACATAGCTTTATAGGCGTCATTCTTCGTCCGGATATAGGCATCTATCACAACATCCATCGCATGGGCATTAGGCCAGTACTGGAAGCCAATGTCAGACTCATTACTGCCGTAATTGAAGTAACTGCCGTTGTTATTCCAGAAATTATCGATCAGGGCTTCTGTACTTTTATTAGCAGCGTCATTCCAATCAATGGCCTGCTCGTCCCCATAAGTGTATTCATCTTCTACTTTACTGCATGAATAAAGGAGCAAGCCTGATATAAAAAGCACGAATAATTTTTTCATAATTCATAATCTTTAAACTTTCAAAAGTTAAAGCCTGGTAACCAGACTTTAACTTGGTATTGCCGGTTAATTGACAGTAACAGTATGTGTATATTGAGCATCTCCTTTCATAAGGAGAGAGATTGTGGTCGGCTTTCCATCTACCGCATCTATAAACTTCCATTTGTCATCCCACTGTGAAACAGAAGGAAGTACTTTTACATAATAGTAAGAAGGGTCTGAAGATGCGTTTGGCGCACTGTCGGTGCCGTTTAAAGTTCCTATCTGCACAGCGGCGGCACTGCTCTTACTTTCTGTTTCCATCTGGAATTTGTAACGCTGATCTTTACCCCAGCTTTCTACTTTAAAATTAACAACACCGGTACCGGTCCAAACCCCCTTACCCTGGTAATCCAGGTTAAACAGAACGCTGTTCGATGGGCAGAACCATAAGCCCATGCTCTTTATTTCGGTAAAACTGATAGTAGAGATATTGAAGTCGAGATTTATTCTGTAAACAGCCGTTTTGGTTGCCGTAATGGAACCGTCTGCGTCTGATTCTTTCAATGTTGCGCCGTCAGCAGAATAAAATACTCTCGGAGTTCCGCTTTTACGGTCGGCAAAGTAATAGGCTTTTCCGGATTCAAGCCTGGTATAAATTTCAAATTCTCCCGGAGCATTTAACTTCATAGGAAGGGCATTCGCTAAAGCAGCTCCTCCTTCAGAGCCCTCACCTGTGATAAACACTTCATCCGGAATATCAGTAAATCCTTCTAAACTGGTAATTGTCAATGATCTTGTTTCTTCCGATAGCACGCTGTTCATTCCCCTCGAAGCCGCTACAGTCCAGATGAGCTCACCTGTAGCACCCGGTTCTATCCCGGCCATTGCGGCAATTTTATTAAGTGTTTTATGAGTAATAGTCGCAGCGTTCGAGTACCCGTTAATGTCTGAAACAACGGTAAATAAAGGTTTGGAAAAATCGCCTCCCTTTTTATCGAAAAGCACCTCATACAGCGCAGCGCCCCCATCTTCAACTTTAACAGCTTCCCATTGAAAGTATAACGAGGCTGTAGCAGAGCTCAATAGTTTAACAGATTTATTATTTGCCGGTTCATAGAGTGACTTTACCGGCGCAACTGCTGCATCGGAATAGTTCATATCATCTGTTTTGCAACTAAACAGAACGGAAATCACTGAAAATAAAATCCCTAATTTATATATTGCTTTCATAATTATATCTTCATTAAATACTTAAACATTAATTGGCATACCCGGTATTATTTGGCTCCAGGTTTTTGTTCAGATCCAGTTGAGCGCGGGGAACAGACCACAGGTAATCTTTCGTCTCATCAAACCGTCTGTTGTCAAGACGAATGTAGGCAGTATTGCTGTTGGCAAATTTGGCCCCGTAAACATATCCGTTCAGATATTCCGAACCAGCCTTCCAGCGCACAATGTCGTAATACCTGAGCCCTTCAAGAGCCAGTTCACTACGGCGTTCATTACGGATCACCTTTCTCATTTCCGCAGTTGATAACGACGAGGGGTAGTCCAGCGCGCCTGCAACGGTAAATCCGGCCCTGCTGCGGATGGCCCTTATAGTCTGATCCCAGACAGCCGAATTCATCTGTCCCAGCTCAAACCTGGCTTCTGCATACATCAATAGCACATCAGCATATCTGAACATAATAACATTCAGGCCGGCATCAAAAGTTGATGTTGCGGTTACGTCGTAGTACTTCTTCATATAATAGCCTGTTGATGTTGAGTTTGAAGATGCACTGACATACACATCCATTTTCTCTGTAGCAGTACCGCCTGTACCAGGTTTAATAAAGATCGTTGATTTTGTTCCGTTAAAATTCTCCCATTCTCCGCCATGGAAAACTACTGTTGCTGCCATCCGCGGATCCCGGTTCACATATGGATTATCTTCGTTGTATGCCGGATCCTGACTGATAGTTTGACCATTCAACGTCAGATAATTATCAACAAGGCCCTGCAAAGGAGCATAAGCATTTAACCGCGCACCGGCAGAAAGCGGTGCTGCGTCGTAATATTTGCTCCATGTCTTCAGGGAAGGCACATAATTATAATCGAGGATAACTTCCTCATTGTATTCATTTGGAGCTTTAAACAGGCCGGAATAACTGGGGAATAAGTTGTATGTGCCAAATTTCGACTGATTATTGATCAGGCTGTCGCAATAGGTTGATACTTTATCCCAATTACTTTCATAGAGATATGCCCTTGCCTGAAAAGCACATGCTGCACCTTTTGTTATACGGCCGTTATCAGCGGCCGGCATTGAATTCCGGCCTGGAAGCACCTGCATGATCTCATCCAGCTCTTTATGAATAAAACTCAGAATGGTTGCTTTTGGCGTACGTGAAATTGTATTCGACTCATCCAGGCTTATATCCGATGTAAAAAATGGCACATCGCCGTAAAAGTTAACAAGCCTGAAATAGAGAAAGGCTCTGATAAACCTAATTTCAGCAATCCGCTGTGCTTTTAGAGCGGCATTCATATCGGGTACCCTGTCTATATTCTGCAGGTACACATGGCAGGTTTTTATTCCCTGGTAGGCATCTTTCCACTCATTTTCAAAAAGCCCCAGGCTTGGGTCGGCAGTACCATTGCGAATAGTACGCTGGTCCGTATTGGTTCGTCCTTCAAAAACATTATCGCTCAGGGCCTCATCATTCCACATTTTGTCGGCCGAATACATCTGGTTATAGGCCATATTTACAGCCGTCTCCGAGTTTTCTACAGACAGCCAGAAAGTTTCATCAGTAAATTTACTCGTCAGAACCGGATCCATCTTATTACAACTGCTGAAAAC
>JAATFW010000259.1 GCA_015654985.1 Sphingobacteriales bacterium
CGCTATGGAAGATCATGCCTGTCCTTCATATAGTAAATACAAATATTGATATCGATCAGATACTGCTTCACAGTCCTTCAATTTGTCGGTTAAAATTCCGGCTATCCCTGATGTCAGAAATAAGCTGTTCTGCTGATTCGTCTCCCTGCCATGCACCAAAGGCACTATCAAAGAGGCTATTCCCTGGTTTCAGATCACCCTCCAGACTTTGCGTCAGTCTGGAGATTAAATCCAGCTTTGCACGGGGGCTTAGGCTCTTGAACAGAGCCAGATAACTATTGACGATATTATTGTTTAATGCGGTTCCCATAGTCTCTATTGCCTGGGCCAGCGCTATTATTCTAACCGGGTTATCCGTTTCACGAATTTCACCGGAGATAGCTTCCATCTGGTTTGCTATATGGATGGCGTCGCGGGCAAGTTTCCTGAAAGACTTACGAATGGCCGCAATAGAAAGTGCCCAGAAGTCAGGCTTGTTAAGCAGAATACTTTTTAATGGACGTATTCCGGAAGGTTTCTAACGAATTGGGAGATGACTAAAAGAAAACCGGGAGAAGGCTTGTATTTGAGCCCGGGATGTGGGTACCATAAGGCTACCATGAGCCTACCTTTTTGAAGTAAAAGGTAGGCTCATGGTAGCCTTATCCCTGACATATGGTAGGCCTATCCATAGGTCATATACAGGTCTTCTTTTGTTTTTCCACTGGTCCGTCAGAGTTCATCCACACTTCGGTATGGCTGCTTTTAATACCCTTTTTCCTGACAGCAATGCCTCGGTTAAATATCTCAGGAAACACGGCCCTCATTATTCCTTCATCCTGTCTTACTGCTAACTCCTGATTGAATGATTGCAACATATCATACTCTGATTCTTTTTATCTTTGCATTGTGGACCCTATTTTTTTTAACCGACTGTTTTCAATCCGGTCAGAATCCGTATTTAACGAGCTCGCCATCGAAATCTTCAGGTTTCAGGCAACGGAAAATGAGATCTATTCTCAGTTTGTAAAAGCACTTAAAATTGATGCTGAAAGCTTATCGGATGTGCGCCGCATTCCTTTTATGCCTGTAGAGTTCTTCAAATCTCATTCTGTAATGAGCGGGGGGTATAATCCGGAAATTGTGTTCAGCAGCTCGGGCACTACGGGTATGGTCCAGAGCCGTCACCCCGTAAAAGAAGTCCGTATTTATGAGGAAAGCTTTCGCAAGGGTTTTGAATTCTTTTATGGCGATATCAGTCAGTATACTATTCTGGCGCTACTGCCATCATATCTGGAGCGGGAAGGATCTTCGCTCATTTACATGGTCGACGACCTGATCAAAAAAAGCAATCGCCCTTTAAGCGGTTATTTTCTGCATAATCACAGTGACCTATATGAGGCTATTTGCACTTTACAGGCTAAAAAAGAAAAGGTGATCCTTATTGGTGTTACTTATGCCCTGCTCGATTTTATTGAGAAATACTCCGTTAACTTTCCCGAATTGATTGTGATGGAAACCGGCGGGATGAAAGGAAAAAGGAAGGAAATGATCAGGGCAGAATTGCATCAAACGCTTTGCGAAGGGTTTGGCGTGCGGACTATTCATTCGGAATATGGAATGACGGAATTATTGTCGCAGGCATACTCAGCCGGGGACGGAATATTTCAGTGTCCGCCCTGGATGAAGATCGGAGTCCGCGACATGAATGATCCTTTAACTATACTTGAATATGAACGTACCGGCGGGATCAATATAACAGACCTGGCCAATATTTATTCCTGCTCTTTTATCGCTACCCAGGATCTTGGAAAAGTCTATCACAATGGAGATTTTGAAGTTCTGGGCCGTTTTGATAACAGCGATATCAGAGGATGTAATTTGCTGGTGCAATAGAGTTGCGGGTTGAAGGTTGCGGGTTGTAAGTTGAAGGTTGTGAGTGGAAGGCGGTCATGTTATGCTTCGGGATACAATTGCTGCTTACAATTGACATACAATTCAAACATGGTACCCGCGACCTGCAACTTTCAAGCTGCAAAACACTTTTCCAGCTCCATGATTATCAGCTATAAAATGTGTTGTATCTTTAAACCAATTTTTAGAAATTACAGGATATCTTCAACCTGCAGTTTTCAACCTTCAACCTGCAACTTTCAACCCGCAACCCAAAACCCTATTCTGCAATCAGCAGGAAATAGTTCTTTTTCCCTTTCTGAACGATCAGATATTTTCCTTTTACAAGGATTTCGGGGGCGATCGTATCTTCGGCACCGGCAACTTTCCGGCGGTTAATGGAAACGCCTCCGCCCTGGATCATTTTGCGGGCTTCGCCTTTAGAGGGAAATACTTTTGTTTTTGCTGCAAGCAGGTCGGCTACGTTCATTCCCTGGGCCAGTTCGTCTTTGGAAACAGCAAATTGCTGTACTCCTTCAAAAACTTCAAGTACTTCTTCGTCGCTGAGCTGCTCAAGGAAGTCTACAGGACCCGTACTAAAGAGAAACTCAGAGGTGTTGAGGGCCTTCTGAAGGGCTGCTTCTGAATGAGTTCTGAGTGTAATCTCTTCGGCCAGGGCCTTTTGGAGAGCCCGCTGATGAGGAGCAGTTTCGTGTTCTTTTTCTATAGCATCAATTTCTTCTTCTGTTTTTAAAGAAAATATGCGGATCCAGCTTTTGGCATCACTGTCGCTGGTATTGAGCCAGAACTGGTAAAATTTATAGGGCGAAGTTTTTTTTGCATCAAGCCATATAGCGCCGCTTTCGGTTTTACCGAACTTGGTACCATCAGCCTTTTTTATGAGTTGGGTAGTAATGGCAAAAGCTGAGCCTCCATCTTTGCGCCTGATCAGTTCTGTGCCTGTAACAATATTGCCCCACTGGTCGGAACCTCCCATCTGCACTTTGCAGCCTTTATTTTTCCAGAGCCAGTAAAAATCGTACCCCTGTACCAACTGGTAGCTGAACTCTGTGAACGACATTCCGGTTTCGCCTTCCAGGCGTTTCTTTACAGAATCTTTAGCCATCATATAGTTCACCGTAATATGCTTGCCTACGTCCCGGATGAAGTCGAGAAAGCTGAAATTTTTAAACCAGTCGAAGTTATTGACCATTTCGGCGCTGTTGGCCCCGCAGCCGAAATCGAGAAATTTCTTTAGCTGACTTTCTATGCAGCTCACATTGTGCCTTAAGATATCTTCTGAAAGGAGATTGCGCTCTGCTGATTTTCCGGAGGGATCGCCCACCATGCCGGTAGCTCCGCCCACCAGGGCAAAAGGTTTATGCCCGGCACGCTGGAAGTGGATCAGCGTCATGATCTGGGTAAGATGGCCTACGTGAAGTGAATCGGCAGTGGGATCGAAACCAATATATCCTGAGGCCATTCCCTGGTTCAGTTCATCTTCAGTTCCGGGCATTACATCGTGTAACATGC
>JAATFW010000166.1 GCA_015654985.1 Sphingobacteriales bacterium
TACTTAATAACGTGAATGCTTCGCCTTCGGTATTGACAAAGGGGTACCTGGAAAGAGTAAAGGCAATAGCTGAGGTTTTGCGTCCGTATGGCATAAAGACGTACCTGTCTGTTAATTTCGCATCTCCTTCGGTTATTGGCGGGTTAAAAACTTCCGATCCCCTGGACCCTGAAGTGAAAAAATGGTGGAAAGCCAGGACTAAGGAAATTTACAGGATGATCCCTGATTTTGGCGGCTTTTTAGTAAAGGCCAACAGCGAAGGGCAACCGGGGCCACAGAATTTCGGACGCAGCCATGCCGACGGGGCTAATATGATGGCCGATGCCCTTCAGCCATTCGGGGGTATCGTAATGTGGCGGGCTTTTGTTTACAATGCCACAGAGGAGGACCGTGCGAAACAGGCCTATTCTGAATTTATGCCGCTGGATGGTAAATTCCGGGATAATGTGATCATCCAGGTGAAAAACGGGCCGGTCGACTTTCAGCCGCGGGAACCTTTCAGCGCCCTTTTCGGGGCCCTGAAGAAGACATCTGTTATGCCCGAATTCCAGATAACACAGGAATATCTCGGACACGCTGTCCATTTAGTGTTTTTGGCGACTATGTGGGAAGAACTTCTGCAAAGCGACACCTACCGGGCAGGCAGCGGAAGCACGGTGGCCCGCTGTACGGATGGAAGTATTTATCCTCTGAAACATACTGCCATTACCGGTGTGGCAAATATAGGATCGGATGCTAACTGGTGCGGCCATCCGTTTGCACAGGCAAACTGGTATGCCTTTGGCCGCCTGGCCTGGAATAACGGGCTGACAAGCGAGCAAATTGCAGATGAATGGATAAAACTTACCTTTTATCAGAGGCCTCCGGGTAAACCGGACCCCATAAGTTTTTCTGACGACTGGATCGCACATTTCCTGAAGCCGGTGAAACAAATGATGCTTGAAAGCCGGGAAGCGGCGGTTAATTACATGATGCCTCTGGGTTTGCATCATATATTTTCAGCCGACGAGCATTACGGTCCGGGGCCCTGGTGGGCGCCCAAAGGGGTAAGGAAAGATTGGACACCTCCTTATTATCACCAGGCAGATTCTGCAGGCATTGGATTTGACCGTACAAAAAATGGCAGCAATGCGGTAAACAAGTATCATGAACCTCTTGGTTCGCAGCTTAACGACGTAAAAACCTGCCCTGAAATCTACCTGTTGTGGTTCCACCACCTCCCATGGGATTATAAAATGAAGAGCGGACACACCTTGTGGGATGAATTGTGCTACCATTATGATATGGGATTGCAACAGGTGCGCGGATTTCAGAAAGTTTGGGACAGGGCCCGGCCCTATGTGGATCCGGAACAGTTTAGTGACGTTCAAAGCAGGCTCCGCAAACAATGTCTTAATGCCCAGGTATGGAAAGATGCCTGCCTGCTCTATTTTCAACAGTTTAGCGGGGCACCTATCCCTTACGACCTTGAACGCCCGGTATACGACCTGAAAGATTTAACAGAAGACGATATGAAAAAGCACCCGGGTCTATGAAACGTTAATTTTGCACATTTTTACAGGTTTTTTGAATATTCTCATCCTTTTTTCAAAAAGCAGGCTCAT
Source organism: Sphingobacteriales bacterium (assembly GCA_015654985.1). GTDB lineage: Bacteria > Bacteroidota > Bacteroidia > Sphingobacteriales > Sphingobacteriaceae > Arcticibacter. Next base: position 1,605 of record JAATFW010000166.1, read on the forward strand.
AGTTTTGATTCAATTTGACCATAAGGAAGTTGCATCTGAAGTTAGCAGGTTAATATAAATGAATAATATGACAGAAAATATAAATGAGTTGAAAGCAACCACTTTCCAGGTACGCCGTGATATCGTGCGGATGGTACACCAATGTCAGTCAGGGCACCCGGGCGGATCTTTGGGATGCGCGGATTATTTTGTTGCACTGTATTTCCGCATACTGAAGCATGACACCGATTTTAAAATGAATGGTACGGGGGAAGACCTTTTTTTCCTTTCAAACGGACATATCTCCCCTGTTTGGTACAGTGTTCTTGCCCGCTCGGGTTATTTTGGCACAGAGGAACTAGCAACGTTCCGGAAGATCAATTCCAGGGTTCAGGGGCATCCTGCTACTGCTGAGCATCTTCCGGGAATCCGTATCGCTTCCGGCTCACTGGGCCAGGGACTTTCAGCAGCTATCGGCGCGGCGCTGACAAAAAAGCTGAATAACGATCCGTCGCTGGTTTTTTCGCTGCACGGCGATGGAGAGCTCCAGGAAGGGCAGATCTGGGAAGCAGCAATGTTTGCTTCTCACAACAAGGTGGATAATCTCATTTCGACCATAGATGCAAACGGACAGCAGATCGACGGACCAACGGAGAAGGTGCTGTCGCTGGGGAACCTGCGGGCAAAATGGGAAGCTTTCGGCTGGGATGTACTCGAAATGAAGGGGAATGATATGGAAGATGTGATCCGCGTGCTGGAGCTGGCAAAATCAAAAGCTTTTAATGGGAAGCCGGTGATGATCCTGATGCATACGTCTATGGGCTATGGCGTTGACTTTATGATGGGGTCGCATAAATGGCATGGGGCCGCACCAAACGACGAACAACTGGCGGCTGCCCTTGCCCAGCTCGAAGAAACGATAGGAGATTATTAAATGTTTGCACACTAAGGTTTAACTGGTACAGATAATAATTTAAATGAAGAAATATACGTTCACTGAAAAAAAAGATACACGTTCCGGATTCGGAGCCGGCCTGCTGGAAGCAGGTAAGCGAAACAGCAATGTAGTGGCCTTATGTGCAGACCTGGTGGGTTCGCTGAAAATGGAAGCTTTCATTAAAGAGTTTCCGGAGCGGTTCTTCCAAATGGGTATTGCGGAGGCCAACATGATGGGCGTTGCTGCCGGCATGACTATCGGGGGTAAAATTCCGTTTACAGGTACATTCGCCAACTTTTCTACAGGCCGTGTTTACGACCAGATCCGCCAGTCTATAGCATATTCGGGCAAAAATGTAAAAATTTGTGCCTCCCATGCAGGCCTGACGCTTGGAGAAGACGGAGCAACGCATCAGATTCTCGAAGACATCGGTTTAATGAAAATGCTGCCGGGAATGACGGTCATCAACACCTGCGACTATAATCAAACCATGGCGGCTACAATCGCAGTGGCAGAATACGAGGGGCCGGTTTACCTGCGGTTCGGTCGCCCTGTGATGCCAATTTTTACAGCTCCGGATCAGAAGTTTGAGATCGGCAAAGCCTGGATGGTAAATGAAGGTGCCGATGTAAGTATTTTTGCTACCGGTCACCTGGTATGGGAAGCGATCCTTGCCGGCGAAAAGCTTGCAGAAATGGGCATTGACGCTGAGATCATCAATATACATACCATCAAGCCTCTCGACGGTGAAGCGGTACTTAAATCGGCAGCAAAGACAGGCTGTGTGGTAACAGCGGAAGAACATAACCGACTTGGCGGACTGGGCGACAGTATTGCGCAGCTTCTTGTAAGAAATAATCCCGTGCCGCAGGAATATGTTGCCGTAAACGATTCGTTCGGAGAGAGCGGTAAACCGGCAGAACTGATGACCAAATATGGCCTCGACAGCGCGCACATTGTCGGGGCGGTTGAACGGGTCATGAAGCGGGCCGGTTAATAGAACAAGAATGGTTTCCTTTTTCATAATTTTGGATTTTAGAGTTACTAGTATTATGGTTTGGTTTCCTTTCGGTTAAAGCTCTGACTAGCCGTCATCAGATCATTGTTGGATAGGCCTATGACCTGGACGACGCCCGCTTTTCAGATGGCAGGCTGCCTGAAGCAGCGTATTACTGAATAGAAAAATAGAATAGCCCCCGCCAATAAGCAGGGGCTATTCACATCATCAGAAGAAACATTCAGCGTGTTATACTCTCCTTTTTGCTTTTACTACCGGCTAATTAGTGATTATATCCCGGGTTCTGATACTTAACTTTTTCCTCAGCACTCACTTCCATAGCATCTATCTGACTTTGCGGTATTGGACGAAGGTAGAGATACGGTTGTATGTTACGGGTTACGCTTATTGGTGTATGGTCTCCTTTCTGGGTGCCGCCGGTTTGGTAGGAGGATGAGAGCTCTGTCCATTTTTGTGTGCGCACCAGATCGAGCCAGCGGTAACCTTCTCCAAAATATTCCCGCGAGCGTTCTGCCAGGATATAGTTAATATCTATCGTTGCCGGCGTAGCAGCCGTCATTGCAGCGCTATTGTCTTCCACTTTGGCCACATTTCCGTTATTGCTCCAGCGCCATTTACCTGCACGTGCACGGATAACGTTGATCAGGTCGCGTGCGCTTTTACCTGCCTGGGCATTTGCTCCTTTTACAGCCGCTTCCGCGGCTACAAAGTAAAGCTCAGAGAACTTGGCAATATTAAAAGGACGGGTATTAGATGCATTAGGCTGCCCCAGTCCGGTGCCGTTGTCGGTACGGTACGGGCCAAGTTTCCAGAGCCCGGGATATACCTTCCTGCTTATACCGTTCGGGGATATCACGAAGTCAGATCTTCCGGGCAATACGCCGGCCCCGACATTACTTTGTCCCCCGCTGCCAACGGCCGGGTAAGTAATCGGCGTAGCCGGTTCATCATCCAGGAAGGTCAATATGGCATCATTAGGGTTAACTTGTATAAAGTTGGCGTTGAAAAGAGAACCGGAGATACCGGCTTTGTCCCAGTTGCCGCGATAAGTAGTTGTAAAGGTACCGTCGTAGCGTGAATCATTCGTTTTATCGGCAAAGGTATTTTTAATGGCGCCGAGAGTGGGCGCCATACGGGTCCAGGGGCGTCCCAGGGCCTGCACTGCCTCACGCTGAACAGAGCTTACGGCTGTCCACGTTGTATTGGATCTACTGCTTTGGAGGTCTGTATAGTTCCATTGCACCACCCAGTAGGCGAAGTTATCGACATTGCCACCATTCGCGTAAGAAAGGTCGGCGTCGTTATAAAACTGGCTCCCCTCGGTACGGTCCGCGTAGAGCAGCATTTCGCTGTTGCGGTCGTTAGGTCCGAAATTAACATCGTAATAGGTTGGCTGTAAGCCAAAAACAGCCGGATGATTGTCGATAGCTGTTACCGCTATGTCGTAGGCCTGCTGGAAATACCACTGCGCGTTATGCCCGTCAGGATCAGTTCGTGCCGTTTCAGGATAAGTTGGAATGTTATTGGGATTTTCCAGCCACCATCCGTAGGTCAGGTAGGCCTTCGCCAGAAAGAGGCGTGCGAGCGTTTTGGTTGCCGTTCCGGTTAAACGCGGCGCGTCGGGCAGTTCGTTCACTGCGGTTAGCAGGTCTGGAAATATGCCTTTGGTATAGACCTCCGGTACTGTGTTGCGGACTGAGTTTGTCCGTGGGTCTGTATTGAACTTAAGTTCGCCCGCGCCCAGATCTAAAGGAACCCCTCCGAAATGTTGCACCAGCAAAAAGTAATCGAATGCGCGGAAGAACCGGGCCTCTGCAATCAGCGCCTCTGAAACCCCCGCCGCGGCTCCATTCTCAATAATACCGTTGGCGGTATTAATGGCAGGAAATGTGGAGTTCCATATTACGTCAGACCGGCTGCTCGAGGGCGTAATATCTCCCCGTCCGGATACGTCATGGTCCAGAAAGTTATTGTCGGCATCGGCAGCGTAGGTGTACTCGTCAGTACCTGTTTGGCACGAGCTGTAGTAATAGCCCTGTCCGTAAATCAGGCGCAGGTGTCTGTATAACGAAGTTATGCCTCCTCTGACACCTAATTCTGATTGAAAAAAAACGGGTGTATAACTGCTGCGTGGCTGTTCATCCAGTATATCAGAGCAACCAGCCATAAACACTATCAGCATGGCTGTTGCTATAAAAGTTTTCATATGAATGCGTCTCATCGTTATCTTGATTAAAATGTTAAGTTAACACCGAACAAATAGTTGCGCGTTGAAGGTGTGTTTGTACCAATGGTAAGCAGCCGGCTTAGGTTGCTGCCATATGCTGTTGCCAATGTAGAACTATTGTCGGCCGTGGTATTGGTTTCAGGGTCCATGCCCGATTCTTTATGGTAGGGCGAGAACAATACAAATGGGTTCTGAACGGTTCCGTAAATGTAAAGCCGGCTAATGCCCGCTTTTTTCATCCATGCCTGGCTGAAAGTGTAGCCGAGCGAAATAGTACGCATTTTCAGATAGGACGCGTCAAAATATCCGAGAGTAGAACCGTACTGTGGATTGTCATTGCTCTTTGGTGCTGCCGGATTTGGGTATTTCGCGCCTGTATTCTCGGGGGTCCAGTAATCTACCTTAATATTTCCCCTCCTTCCTGTTATCATATTCAGGTAACCGTTTGGCCCGTAGAGTGTACTGTTCAGCAGTCCTCCGCTTTGGAATACGCCGACCACGCTCAGGTCAAACCCTTTATATGCTACCCGGGTGCTGAATCCGCCCTGAAAATCGGGATCAGCGTCGAATATCTGGCGGTCGTCATCATTAATTGCCCTTACAGGCTTACCATCGGCGGCATATTCACCGGTATACTTCACCTTGATCGAACCTGCTATTGCGCCAGGGGTAAAATCCGTCATATAGGGTTCTCCTTCCTGCCACAGCCCGATTTTCTCATAGTCATAGATCACATTAATGGGGTGCCCTACAAACCACCAGTTGGTGGTATTTCTTGTTAGTCCGGAGGCAAGCTCGACGATCTTGTTGCGGTTTGCATAAAAGTTGACCCCGGCATCCCAGCTCCAGCCGTTGGCGTTGGTCAGTATCTGGCCGTTAAGCGAAATTTCGATACCTTTATTTCGGGTCTTTCCGATATTTCCGGTAAAGCTGGATACTCCGGCAGTTACCGGCAGACTCTTATCCAGCAACAGATCTTCGGTGTTTGTTACATAGTACTCAACGGTACCCGACAGCCGGTTGTTCAAAATAGTGAAGTCGATGCCGTAGTTCCATGTCTTGGAATATTCCCAGCCTAAACCAGAGTTTGGTAACCTGGATACAGAGTACCCGGTAACATAATTATCGCCAAAGTTGTATGGGTTCGTGCCTAAAGTCCCCAGTGTCGAGTAGGGGGAGATAGCCTGGTTCGAGGTCTGTCCGAAGCCGACGCGTAGTTTCAGTGCGTTTATTGCAGCAATATCCTGCATAAACGATTCATTGCCGATATTCCAGCCGGCCGAAACGGCAGGGTAGGTATGCCATTTATGCCCGGGCGCCAGCCTTGAAGAGCCATCGGAACGTAAGGTAGCGCTTAGCATATAACGGTCCTCGTACGAGTACATGACGCGTCCCATCCACGACATCAAACCGGTCAGTTCATACTGTTGATCGGAAGGGTTAATGATCAGTTCGCCTGCCGCGCTTCCGATATTGTAGAATTGAAAATCCTCATTAGGGATATCTGTTCCTTGCATACGCGACCGGTTATATTTGTTTTGCTCTAAGGAGTACAATGCCACCGCGTTCAGCCGGTGCTTTTCATTGAAAGTACGGTCGTAAGTAAGCAGGTTTTCAACCGCCCAGTGGTAGGTATGCGAATTGCTCACAGAAGCAGATGACCGGTATTCAGGATCAATATTGTTTACTCCCCGGCCTGTAAAGTCGCCGCCGTTACTTTGCCTGAAATCTAAGCCAACGTTGGCACGATATTTTAAGCCTTCAATACCCGGGATTTTAACTTCGCCGAACACAGAATTATACGTAGCGTAGCCCCTGGTTTGGCTTAACCACCGGTCTTTTAAAGAGTCTACTGTTTCTTTTGTAAAGATCCATTGATCATCCTGAGGCATGTGCGCGACTCTTCGGGGGGTGCCGTCGTCGTTATAAGGGCTGATGAGGGGCGACCGGCTTAAAGCGCCGTACAAGCCCACGTTAGAACCCTGCGTAAGGTTATAATTATTGTTTGAAGTAAAGCCTAAACGGACGTATTTACCTATTTCCTGGTCAATAGAAGCGCGCAATGAAAGGCGGTCATATTGCTGTGAAGGGATGATGCCCTTGTCCTGGTGATATCCAAAACTGACGTTGTAACTGCCTTGCTGGGTACCACCTATAACGCTTAGGTCGTGGTTTGTTATCATACCGGTCCTGTAAAGCAGGTCCTGCCAGTTGGTATTTACATCCTCCTTTTCATCTCCGCCCAACCTGGTGTAACCGGAAGCTTCACGGAGAGCTAAAAGCTCCGGGCCATTCATCATGGGATAGGGTGCAAAGACCTCTTTCGCCCCATGAAAGCCGTTATAGCTTAGAGTCGCTCTTTGTTCTTTCCGCCCTTTTTGGGTCGTTACCAATATAACGCCATTAGCACCACGTGAACCATAAATAGCCGTTGCAGAGGCATCCTTCAGGATATCGATGCTCTGAATGTCATTAGGATTGATATCGTTGATAGTGCCGGTAAAAGGAATACCGTCGAGTACCACAAGCGGATCGTTACTGGCAGTCAGCGAACGGGTACCGCGGATACGGATCCGCATGGCGGCGCCTGGCTGAGTTGAAGTTTGAGCCAGCTCCACCCCCGGTAAACGACCCTGCAAGGCTTGGGTGATACCGGTAGAGGGCACATCCCGCAAATTATCTCCGCTTATCGAAGCAACCGAACCGGTCACAGCTTCCCTCCTCTGGGTACCATACCCGATCACCACTACCTCTTCCAGGCTCCTGCTGCTGGGTACCAGTTTGATGGCAAGGCTGGCACGGCCATTAATGGGAACCTCCTGGGAGTCGAAACCTATAAAGCTTGTAATTAAAGCCTGCTCATTTTCACGAACAGTTATCGTGAACTTTCCATCGGCATCAGTGGTAGCAGTGCCGCTCCCTGATTTTGCCCTGACCGTTGCTCCCGGCAGGGGCTCATTCTTCTCATCTACAACTGTTCCCCTGATTTGCTTCGTTTGGGCATAGGCCGAGACAGAAAGAATGAGACAAAGTAAGGATAGGAAATAACTTTTCCTATACGTATTAAATAGTAGTTTAGTCATTAGATTCTAATTTAAGGGTTTAATATTGCTTAGAATGAATAAATCATTAGAAATTGTTTAAAAGAGCGACAGTCTGGCCCCCGAATAAAGCTTTTCATAATTTGTTTCGTTAGTTTGTTTAATTTTATTATTACCCTTGCCGGGCAGGTTTTAATTCATTTTTTGATCTTATGTACCGTAGCCTCCTTAATTAGCTGATGTCACCGTCTGCCTGTTTGGTTTATAATTATTTATTGTACAGGAGGCAATCAGTTTACATCAGCTAATGTAGATGCAATGGCATTAACAGAAGGGAACTAATCGTCAATTCTATGGAAAAGATGTTCAATGGAATATTAGCGAAATATAAACCCTTTCGCTTGATTCCTGCCACTGTAACGATTGCGTTTCTCCTGCATTCATTATCTGTTTTAAAACTGCCGGTTGACTGGGAAATAGTTATTGAATGGCAGGATAAAATGTGTATGAAAAAAGCACGGTTCCGGGTGCGGGGAGGCGGGATACAGGCAATGCCTGCCGTTATTAGCTGTTCTGTTGCGGCAGGAAAACGAAAACAGGACAAACAGGAAGCCCGGATAGCACGTTTATGCAAAAAAAAGCAACAAATGTTGAAAACAACAATTTTGCGATACGAGATGTTGAAAATTCTGCTTTCAACCATTTATTTTAGCCTGAAACAATTCCTGAATATAGTTGAACCATGTATGAACCAATTAAAACCATTTTAGCTGTTTGTGTATTTTGTTGTTTACAGGTACGTGAAAGCAACGCCCAGATCCGGCTGCCCCAGATGATACGTGATAGTATGATATTGCAGAGGGATCTTCCTCTGAAGATATGGGGATGGGCCTCGCCCGGTGAAAAGATCCGTATTCGTTTTAATGGTAAACAGGTTAATACCACCGCTGCCTCAGGCGGAAAATGGCAGGCTAAATTTCCGCCCATGAAGGCCGGAGGTCCGTATGAAATGCGTTTGCAGGGAAAGAATGCCGTTACCTTGAAAAACATTCTTATAGGGGATGTCTGGTTGTGTTCAGGACAATCGAACATGGTTCATCAAATGGGCTTACATAATATTACTTATGCAGATGATATAGCTCAGGCTGATTTTCCGGCAATACGCCAGTTTTGGATTCCCACAACTACAAGCCTTACAGGCCCCGGCGACGATCTTCCCGCGGGCCACTGGAAATGGGCGAATCCAAAGGATGTCAACGAATTCTCAGCGGTCGCTTATTTTTTCGCCCGCAGTATCTACACAAAATATCACATTCCTGTTGGCATCATTAATTCGAGTGTGGGCGGTACGCCTGCCGAAGCATGGACAAGTGCCGAAGGGCTTAAAAATTTTGATTCCCTGGTATCGGTTATAGAAAGAAACAGGGATACTGCTTATATAAGAAAGATGAACAGGAATTCTGCAATGGTCCGGCAACCCTCTTATCCTGATCAGGATAAGGGGATTGCCGGACCGGTAAAATGGTTCGATACTGTATATGTCCCGAAAGGGTGGCATCGTATTAATATCCCCGGATACTGGGAAGATCAGGGTGTTCGCGATCTCGACGGTGTAGTATGGTACCGCAGGGAGGTTACCGTTCCGGGAGAGATGGCCGGAAAACCGGCAAAATTTTTTATGGGCAGAATAACGGATGCCGACGTAGTTTACATAAATGGTCAAAAGATCGGGGCCACTTCATATCAGTATCCCCAGAGGCGGTATACGGTACCGGCCGGTGTACTTAAGCCGGGGAAAAACATAGTAGTGATCAGGGTAGAAAATAGTGCCGGGAAAGGTGGGTTTGTGCCAGATAAGCCTTATTATCTTGATGCCGGGGAGCAGAAGCTTGACCTGAAAGGCGACTGGCAGTATAAGGTTGGACAGGTTTTCCGGCCGCTGGGGCGGGGAGCGATACCGGCAGGCATTGCCGGGCAAAATCAGCCGGCCGCGCTGTACAATGCGATGATTGCTCCTTTTACTGAGTATGCCATCAGGGGCGTGCTCTGGTATCAGGGAGAGAGTAATACCGCGAACGGGCAGGAATATGGTAAATTGCTTCCTGCATTGATCAATGACTGGAGAACAAAATTTACGCGCCCGGACCTGCCTTTCTACTATGTACAGTTACCCAATTTCGGAGATGCCTGTTATTTGCCCGTTGAAAGTAACTGGGCCGTCGTCAGAGAGGCTGCCTTAAAAACGCTTGCCCTGCCCAGCACAGGCATGGCAGTTACTATCGACCTGGGAGAATGGAACGATATCCATCCGGATAATAAAAAGGATGTGGGAGAACGCCTTGCCCTGATTGCCCGGCATTTTAACTACGGGGAGAAGAAACTGGTTTACAGCGGTCCGCTTTATCAGTCGTCAGTAACAGAAGGCAACAAGATCATCGTTAGTTTTACCAATATTGGAAGCGGCCTGATCAGCATCGATGGAGAAGAATTGTCTGAATTTGCTATAGCTGGTGCAGATAAACGGTTTGTATGGGCCAGGGCCAGGATTGCGGGAGATAAAGTAGAGGTATGGTCGGATGAGGTTCCTGAACCTGAGTATGTTCGTTACGCCTGGGCTGATAACCCGGTAGACCCCAATCTTTATAATGCGGAAAAATTACCTGCTTCGCCATTCAGAACAGATGAGTAACTGTCTTATGGAAAGGAAAGGAGGGCCGGACAATCTGTTTAACTCAGGTAAGTTCCTTTTTCGTTGGTATAAACATTTTTATCGGGCACAATCTTCATTTGAAGAACGTTTTAATAGGTGAAATAATAGAAGAAAAAAAGATCCAATGAGTTACAAAGCAATTCAATATACACGGCTGGTTTTAGTACTCGCATTTATCTGCTGTGAATGCAGCGCTCAAACATTTAAATACCCATTTTTAAACTACAGGCTGACGTTTGAACAACGGGTGCCTGACCTTGTAAGCAGGCTGACACTGGAAGAAAAGGTGTCGCAAATGCTTAATTCATCCCCTGCGGTCCCCCGTTTAGGGATACCGGCTTACGATTGGTGGAACGAAACATTGCACGGCGTGGCGCGAACGCCTTTTAATGTGACCGTCTACCCGCAGGCAATCGCTATGGCCGCTACTTTCGATCCATCGTCTTTATTTAAAATGGCTGAATATTCAGCCCTGGAAGGGCGGGCGATTTATAATAAAGCAGTTGAGACCGGCAGGACGAATGAACGGTACCTGGGGCTTACCTACTGGACGCCGAACATTAATATATTCAGGGACCCCCGGTGGGGCCGCGGACAGGAAACTTACGGTGAAGATCCTTTTCTTACCGCCATTATGGGGGATGCCTTTGTACGCGGACTTCAGGGGAATGATCCGAAATATCTGCAGGCTGCCGCCTGCGCCAAACATTATGCGGTTCACAGCGGGCCGGAGCCATTGCGTCACGTGTTTGACGTGGATGTCAGCAGCTATGACCTCTGGGATACGTACCTTCCTGCATTTAAAAAACTGGTGGTTTCGTCAAAGGTGGCAGGGGTAATGTGCGCATATAATGCTTTCAGAACACAGCCCTGTTGCGCAAGCGATATCCTGATGACTGATATTCTCAGGAACCAATGGAAGTTTAAAGGATATGTAACTTCTGACTGCTGGGCGATAGACGATTTCTTTAAGAACCATAAAACACATCCTGATGCCGAATCGGCATCAGCCGACGCTGTGTTCCATGGTACAGATATTGACTGCGGAACAAGCGCTTATCTGGCATTGGTTCAGGCGGTAAAAGATGGAAAAATTACCGAAAAACAAATTGACGTCTCTGTAGAACGCCTCTTTATGATCCGTTTCCGGCTGGGAATGTTCGATCCCCCTTCTATGGTGAAATATGCCCAAACACCGTTTTCTACGCTGGAAAGCCCTGAACACAGGGAGCATGCGTTAAAGATGGCCCGTCAATCCATCGTTTTGCTGAAAAATGAAAATAATACACTTCCTCTAAAGAAAAACCTTAAAAAAATAGTGGTGCTGGGACCGAATGCTGATAACCCCATTTCAATCCTCGGAAACTATAACGGGATCCCGTCTCAGCTTACTACCGTACTTCAGGGCATAAAAGATAAGGTTGGAAATAATACTGAGGTAGTATATGAAAAGGCGGTTAATTTTACCAGCGATACTCTTTTGAATTATCAGGATGTAAGGGAACAATATTCTGTTAACGGAATAAAAGGAGTTAAAGCTGAATATTTTACCAATAAAGATTTAGAAGGTTCGCCCGTCTTTACCAGAACTGAAGACGATATTAATCATTTCTGGCAGGAGGGGCAGGTGGTAGCACCCGGTATCACGGCCAATAACTTTTCTGCAAGATATACCACCGGGTTCAAAGCCGCCGCTTCGGGCGATCTGACGTTTGAACTGGAAGCGGATGACGGGTTCCGTTTCATGGTCGGCGACAGTGTAGTAACAGATGCCTGGACCAGGAACCGCTGGGGGGCAAGAACCTTTAAACTCGCCGCGAAGAAGGATTCGATCTACCACCTTGTGCTGGAGTATTGGCAGGGAGAAGGGAAAGGCAATGTTCGGTTAAGTGCCGGTACATACCGCCGGACTGATTTTGAGGCATTGACAGATCGTTTCAAAGATGCTGATGCCTTTATATTTGCAGGCGGTATTTCACCTCAACTGGAGGGAGAGGAAATGAAAGTAGATTATCCCGGATTTGAAGGAGGTGACCGCACTTCTATTTTGCTGCCAAAGGTTCAGACGGAACTGACGAAAGCCCTGAGCGCAACCGGAAAACCGGTGGTTTTTGTGATGATGACAGGAAGTGCTGTTGCTGTTCCCTGGGAAGCTCAGCATGTATCAGCGATCCTGAATGCATGGTACGGCGGACAGGCTGCAGGCACCGCAGTGGCGGATGTTATTTTCGGAGACTATAATCCGGCTGGACGGTTGCCGGTGACGTTTTATAAGGATGATGCTGACCTCCCGTCATTTACTGATTATAGCATGCAGAACCGGACGTATCGTTATTTTAAAGGCACCCCCCTGTACGGATTCGGATATGGACTAAGTTTCACTTCATTCCGGTACGACCAGGCAGTGATACCTGCAACTGTTACAAGAGGCAAACCCGTCACGCTTTCTGTCAGGGTAACGAATACCGGGAAATTAGCAGGAGAAGAAGTTGCTCAATTATATCTGATCAATCAGGATCGCCGGGTAAAATCTGCACAGAAGGCATTAAAAGGATTTCAGCGAGTAAACCTGCCACCTGGTGAAAGTAAAATTCTCACGTTCCGTCTGACATCTGAGGATCTTTCTTATGTGAATGAGCAAGGCTCGGCAACCCTTTACAGCGGGAAAATGGGGATCAGTATTGGAGGAAGCCAGCCTGATGAAACTAATCCTGCGAGCGGCAATATCATCAGGAAGGTATTGCTGATTAAATAGAATAATAAAGTTATTGTTGATAGCCGGTGCCCATTAACGCGTTTGCTAGCTTAGGATCTATAAAGGCTACTCTTAAGATAGAATATCTCACCTTCGGGAAGAAGGGCACCGTTAGGAGAGTGATGCCGGCACTGCTAAAGAAAGCAATAGAAGGCTCTGGTAAATGCCAGGGCCTTTTATATTCTTACTATCGTGCAGAAAGCGACGGCTCCGGGCAGGTTAAAGAAGACCGTAAGGCATTTACCCTTCTTATTGAGAAGCTGTTAAATAAACTTAATTAAGTATAAAATATGAATATTCCGATAGTACTTGAAAATGGGGCTGTGCGGCTCCGTTTTCAGATCAGCAAAGCAAGCAAATAATAACCCGCCTCCGGCATCAAACGAAGCGTCACAAAAAAGGCTCCTTAATAACAGAGCCTTTATATTTTAAAGCGTGCAGAGATTACAACCGTTCTATTTCTTCGACAGACAAGCCAGTACCTTTTGCGATATCAGCAACAGGAACACTGAGTTTCTTAAATTCCCGGGCTATATTGCGTTTCTCTTCCAATATTTTCGCTTCTGCTCTGGCCCGCTCTTTCAGTTCGCCTTTCTTTTCGCCTCTTTTTTCGCCCTGTTTTTCGGCCCGCTCCAATAACAATTGTTCAATACCCATAGTGTCAGTCCTTTCCGTTAAATCCTTAACTTCTTTCTCAAAAATAACATTAAATTCTTCATTATCAAAACGCACGTAATACCGCAGAAAGTTCATCAGCACCCTGATCTTTTCTTTGGGAATATCCTTTAACAGCAATTCACGCGCCAGAGGGCGTTTCAGGTTGAGCAATAATTCATCCCGCTCTCTGCTGTCTTTGATATTTCTGCCGGCAAATGCCGTTTTGGCAACGGCTACCACCAGTGCAAAGGGATTATCAGAGGCAAGCAGTTCCTCATCACTTTGAGCAGCGATTTTATAGGCATTGAATTTATAAAGGAGCTTTGTGCCGAGATACTCCCGCTGGTAAGTATCGGGGCGGGGTTTCGTGCTGGCCTCTGTAAAGATTGCAAAGGCTGTGATACTCCTGTTGTATTTATCGAATATCCTGGCATAATAGCGGTACATCCGTTCGCTAAAGTCTTTCTGATACTGTCCCTGTACTTCTATATGAAGGAGAATCCATTCTTCCCCGCCATCTTTTGTGAAGACCTGTACCAGTTTATCCACAACTTTCGGCGAAAATTCGTCGCCTTCGGGCGGAAAAAGCTGCTCCATTTCCTTGTCGAGGAATTGCGGTTTCCTGCCGAAATCAAAAATACTGTCTGCATCAGGAATAAAGAAACGCAGGAAATCGTCGAATATGTCTTCTATGATACCTTTCCAGAGCAGGTCATCTTTTCTGGCTGCCATAGTGCAAGCTTAAGAAATATTCAGCATAAGTGGTAATAAAAAAGTTGTGATCCGATGCATATTTTAGCAGTTTGATGCCAATAAAAAACCCCACAAATGTTTTATTTGCAGGGTTTTAGCATCTTTTGATATTATCTCAAGTAGTCCATAGGGGAATCGAACCCCTGTTTCAAGAATGAAAATCTTGCGTCCTCACCCCTAGACGAATGGACCATTAAATTTGAAATTATAAGTTGTTAAAATCCCCAACCTGCAACCTCCCGGAATCATCTCGCATGATTCCTTTTTTGGTAGCGGGGGCCAGACTCGAACTGACGACCTTCGGGTTATGAGCCCGACGAGCTACCAACTGCTCCACCCCGCACTGTTTTTTTCCTCTTTAAACTTTGAAATTGATCCCCGGA
>JAATFW010000044.1 GCA_015654985.1 Sphingobacteriales bacterium
AAAATATTTACCCCCAAAAAGCCAGCCTCACGTTTCCGCAGTTTAAACCGCCTTTTTCATTTGAAGGCCTGGCGAGAAACCAGCAAGGTCATGACTTTTGCACTCTTCTCTTCGGTTTAAATCCTTGCGATTTTTGTATCAGCAAATCGATAGAAAGATGGAAACAGCACTAAAAAGGATTTGGCTCCCGGCCAGAATTAGCACACAAACATGGAGAGATCTCCTCAGCATGGTAATAGGTGCCCTGTGGGTCTATGCGGCCCTGTCTAAACTGGCGGATTTCGATACAACCCGGCAACAGATGCTCAACCAGGTGTTCCCGGTATGGATGGCAGAGATCCTGGCATGGGCGGTACCGCTTACCGAACTGGCTATAATCCCCATGCTGCTATACCATCCCGCACAACAGGTGGGGCTCTTTTCTTCGCTGATCCTGCTGGCTGCCTTCAGTATCTACATCTCTATAACCATGACAGGGATTTTTGGCCGTATTCCCTGCAGTTGCGGAGGCATCATCCGGAACATGGGATACTGGGAGCACCTGTTCTTTAATTTATTTTTCGTGGCATTATCGGTAATCGCAATAAAGTTAAACTACAAAAGGCAGGAAGCCCCGAAGGGCACCCAGCAGAAAGGAGGCGTTGTGACAACGATTAAAACATGATCATTCAGGCAGGGCAGCAGGCTTCCCTCTGCAAAAATTCCCAGGAGAAGAACCGGAAACGCTACAGGCCACAATGGTACACGCCCGGCAGGTCAAGTGGCCGAACCTGATGAATTCAGCCGCACGCAACCCGATAAATTTAAAATACGATGAAAAATCTATTTAAAAATATCAATCTGTTCGGAGTAGTAGCAATGCTTGTTGTTGCAACTGCAACCTTTGCATTCAGTTCCCGTCAGGAAGCTTCCAATGTATACAATGCAGGAACAAGTACTAACGAAAACTGGCAGCCCTTAACCCGCAGTCAGGGAACAACTTCCGGAACATACAGATGTTTAAGCGCCTCCAATTCGTGTACCGCTCATATGGATGAAGAAGGAAATATCTCCGACAGAGTAGCAGGGCAATATTTCGTAAATCCATAAAACCCGATACCGGTAATGGCCCAATAAACCACTCTGAGATTAGCAGAGTGGTTTATTTTACCTACCGCGGGTTCTGCTGTAAACCACTAATTTTAACTTCAGCCTCTGGCAACGGGAATGTATACTTATTATCTCCTGGCGACAACACGTAACTAACGCCGTTCACTTCCCTGGTTATTGTTTTGGCAAACCTTGCATCACTATTCAGCCGCCGTAAATCCGACCATCTAAGCCCTCTTGCTACCAGTTCTTTACGTCTTTCCTCGATAACACGGTTTAAAATCTCACCTGCGTCAGAACCGGTAATGGCAGTAAAACTGCCTTTTTTATACCGGTTTTCCAGTAACATATTCAAATCTGCCAGGGCAGAAGCAACATCTCCCGTCCGGGCGAAGCATTCTGCCCTGATTAAAAACATTTCATCGATAGCCGTTCCTGAAAACTGATAATAAGTTCCGAGATAAGAACCTTTATAAACTCTGCTGGCAGTAAAATAAACAGATTTCCGTAAATCGCTTGCATCATAAGAGCTGAATAAATCCTCACTCACAGGCGAACCTCCCGAAAGAAAAAACCAGGTACCAATAGCCTCCGTATAATAGATTAATTCAACATTCCCGTATTGCATAAAATAGGGAAATGACAAAGATTGGGTAGTGTCAAGCGTATTATAATCAATTAACGAACTATTGCTATTCAGGCAATCGGCAGCACTTTTTCCAGCCTCATCATACTTACCCATCACTAAATAAACGCGGGCCATCATTGAAGAAACGGCAGCCCTTGAAGGCCTGGTTTTCACCGAAACGATCAATGACACCAAGCCTTCTGCTTCTTTCAGGTCAGCCAGAATCTGGTCATAAGTATGCTGTAATGTTCCCCGTTCAGATTTGATATTCACATCCGCTGACGTTCGTATTGGAATACCAGGTTCAACACCAGCTGTTTCTTCAACATAAGGAACGGCAAACTCCTGCGAAAGAAAGAAAAAAGCAACAGCCCGATAAAACAGTGCGCTTCCCTTCACCCTGTTCCACTCTTCAGAATTAGCCGGGGTTACATCAATTTTATCCAATCCTTCCAATACCACATTGGCATAAAAAACCTGCTGGTATAAAATATTCCAGTCGAAAGCATTTTCCCCCTCATACATATCGCCAGCCCAGGTATACGAGTTACGTTCGGCAGCGCTCCAGGCTCCCTGCAGAATATCTGGCGTAGTAGTGAAATCCCCATCGGCAATGAGATTCATGCAGGGGGCCTGATTCATCAAATTCAAACTATTGTCCAGCAGGGCCTGAAGATCAGATAACGTTTCAGGCACCAAAAGAGCCTTATTGGGCTTTGCATCCAGAAACCCCTTCTCGCAGCCTGAAAACATTACAGCAAGTCCTATTATTAATGCAATAAAATATTGTTTCATTGTGTTATTCACCTAAATTTAAAATTCAACCTTAATACCCGCTGCAAGTGTAAAAGCAGGAGGAGCCGCTGCTACCGCATAATCCGGATCGAGTTTTCCGCTGTATCGTTTCCAGATGATCCCCGCATTGTTAGCATATACATAGACCTGGGCCAGCCTTAAAGACGACTGCTTCAACAGCCTTTCATTAAGATTATAGCTCAGGTTAATATCCTGTAACCGTATATGATCGCCTTTCTCGACAAGCTGTTCAGCATTTGCATAAAAGTTATTCCTGTTAACATTATTCACCGCAGGCATGGAAGGAACCTGGGTGTACAGCTCATCGCCTTTCTTTTGCCATCTTAAAGCATAGTCACCATGGCCTCCCTCTCCCCTTAAAACCGTAGTGTAGTTAACAGAAGCCCTCTTAAAATAATATCCCAACCGGTACGTGATGTTAGCAGAGAGTGTGATGTTTCTCCATGAGAACGTATTTCTGAATGAACCGAAAACAGTAGGCCTTGCCGGGCCATTATAAACCAGATCATCCACAGTAGACGAAGAAGCTATAGCCGCGTAATCCTTGCTTACCTCTCCATTAACATAGCCCTGAGGATCACCCGTTTCAGGGTCAAGGCCGGCCCAGCGGTAGCTGTAAACAGAGAACAGAGGTTTCCCTTCTATCGGATAAACCCCTCCGCCATCAGCCAGCGATAAATAAGAGCTTTTCTCGGCTTGAATATCATAATGCGTTACCTTGTCTTTAGCCACACTGAAGAGAAAATCAGTATACCATTTAAACTTCCGGTCAAAAATGCGGGCGGTTAGATTTACATCAACTCCGTTACCCCGTGTATTGGCATAATTTCCGGTGAAGGTTGTTATACCGGTGGAAGGAGCATAAGGGGTAGTTCCAATCAGGTCAATTCCTTTCTTCAGATAATATTCAACCGTCCCCGAGAATACGGCATTCCTGCTCTGAAAGTCGAGCCCCAGGTTCACAATTTTTATTTTTTCCCATCGCAGTTCAGGGTTCGGCGGATTCTGAATAGTTGCGTACGGAAGCTGCGTATTCGGATCATTACTATAGTAGTAGGCAGTAGTGTACGCAGAAAGCGACTTATCTACATTGCCATTATAGCCATAAGTAGCCCTCAGTTTTAAATAGGGCAGCCATGTCATAGAATAAAAATCTTCGTCGCTCGCGTTCCAGGCAAAACCAGCAGACCATAAAGGAACCCCTTTCTGATTGGTATTTACTCCAAACAAATTGCTCCTGTCTAACCTGCCGCTGCCAGATAACGTATACCTGCCCAGGTATGAATAAGCAGCATTTGCATAATAAGACCGGTTTCTGTCTGAAAGGCCGGTATTGCTGTCGATGTATGGAATCTTAGCTGTAGAGCCCGGATAATAATACATCTTGTAAAAGTTTACATAATCTACCGCAGTGCTCGAGGCATGAACATCATCGTATCCATAAAGACGGTATACATTACTCTGGTCTTCCTGCTTCCTCTCCTCATAACCGGCCAGAACATCCAGCCGGTGCGTAGAGTGCCAATCTTTACCATAACTTATCTGTGGGCGAATATTATATCCATATCCAGAGGCATTCGTCTGATCCAATACTCCACCCAGGGGAACAGGCCTTTCGATACTGCCACTTGCATTAACAATTGAATACTTGTTAATCAGGTCGCGGGTATAATAAGTCTGCTCACTCCTGAAATTACGGGTATCATCTATGTGGCGGGAATATTGATAAATAATCTCTGCATTTAATCCATCTGCTATTTTGTATTTCAGCGCAGCATTTAACCTGTAATCAGTAGACCTATCTTTGTTATCTGCAAGAGAAATTTCTTCCAGAGGCTTATACTCCCAGTTCAAAAGTCCGGTCTGGGCAGTCGATTCAATAAATGAGTCACGATAATTTTTAACAACAGCAAGAGGATTTCCATTTTCATCCGCAAGGCGGGCGTAAGGCAGCTGAAAGGAAGAGGAAGGGGAGATCATGTAAATCACTCCGGCCCCGGTGCCCGGATTATCAGCAATTTCCTTAGTTTGTGAATACAAAATACCTGCCCTAAGCTCCAGCCTGTTCTTAAGCAAAGAGAACGTATTGGAAGCATTGAAGGTAAAACGGCTAAAATCATTCCCCACCAGGCTTTCTGTATTTTTATCATAGCCGGCAGAAATAAAATAATTCTGAATTTCATTTCCCCCATTCAGGCTAAATGAATATTGCCTGTTAACACGCTGGCGGTAAAAATACTTTTTGAAATCATTACGAATGTCTTGTTCCTTAAGTGCCTCTATTCTGGCATCAGCATCCTCAGCACTCAGCCTGCCATCCCGTTTTGCAATAAGCAATTCAACAACGGGAGTTAACGGGGCTTTGCTTACCGACGTTTCCCTGCTCTTATAATAATTTTTAGAAAACAGCGATTTCTCTACTTCTATAAAATCGGCAGCAGACATTACCGGCTGATAAAAAAGGTCCGGCTTTTCGCCGAGCGTGATATTTGAATTAAAGGAAACCCTAAGCGGCCTGTTATAGCCAGCTTTCTTTGTGGTAATCACAATCACACCGTTACCAGCCCTTGCCCCCCATATAGATGCGGCAGCAGCATCCTTAAGTATCGTAATACTCTCCACATCATTTGGATTAATTGTCGACAGATCCGCCTCATAGGGGAAATTATCAAGCACAATTAAAGGCCTGGACGTGGCGGCTGATATCGAGGCACGGCCCCTGATACTTATATCGTTTGTGCCGGCACCCTTTCCCCTGTTAAATATGAGCCCCGGAGCCACGTCTTCAATTCTGGTTAGTACATCAGTGCTAACACGACGATTAAGCAGCTCATTATCTACTTTTACAAAAGAGCCGGTGGCACGCACTTTAGAAACATCCTGATACCCTGTAGATACCACCACCTCTTTCAATGCCGTAGCATCCTCATGTAAAGCAATTTCCAAAGGTTTTTCAAGGGGAAGAGAGATCGTTGTGTCGCACGTTACAAAGCCAACAAAAGAGATCCGGAGAGAGAGTTGTGTATTGCCGGGAACTGTCAGCTTGAAATATCCGCTTTTATCGGTAGAAATTCCGCTTCCGGCCCCCAACAATTTCACCGTTGAGCCCGGCAGACCCGTTTTGTCGGATGCAGATATTACCCTGCCCGATATAGTTAACTGCGCGTTAACCTGTGCCGCCAAAAGCGACAGGAAGATAAGTATATAAAGTTTCATTAAATTACAGTTTGTTTGAAATAACCAGGATATCAATAGTGCACTCCCTCTCTGTCAACTTCAGGTCATATACAGATAATGCCTTGTTTATCATCTTCAGATCTGAAATGCCTGGTTTTAACTGAAGATCAATTTTCCCTGTATATCCTGTGTTGTCAATCACCGGCGTTACCGAATTTTGCATATAAACCGCATTGAGGTTATAAACCATTTTGCCAGGTGACATATTCTTTACTATCAGTCCGCTATCCGGAACAAGAGCCATTCTGACGGCGCCTCCGGCACTCCTTATTTTGTCGGCCTTTGAGGTTCTCTCTAACACCAGGCAAACCTTTTTTCTCTTCTGCTGGCTGGCAGAATACTTAAAGAAGAGCTTTTCCAGGTCAGAACGCATGATACTATAAAAAGAAGAGTTTAGAAATGGAGGCACCAGCAATTCGTAGCAAAAAGTATTCGACCGGGCCCATTCCAGATATTCTGCACCTGATTTTTCAGTATCCAATTCCTCGGGATTCGGCACTTCAACCGCAATTCTATTCTTTCCGTAACAGATTTTATTCTCGCCGAAGGCAAAGCTATACAGCCAGAGGGGAGTAATATTCCTCATTACTATCCTTGTGCCACGGGTACTGTCGGCTCTGAAAAAATCATATCCGGCAGGCAGCCCCGAAACATAAGGACTAAATGCATTATAAAACACCAAATTCTTTCCATCCCCTCCATTACCATTAATAAATAAAGGAATTCCCTTGTCGTACTCAACCGATACTTCGTCAATCTTTTCCCTCACTGCCAGCCTCCCCTCCTTCAGCAGGATGTTAATATTGGAAGCTGTAACCGCTGGAGCTTCTGTTATGGCTTTCACTACTCCGCTACGGTCTATCCACACGTAGTGAGGCAGGTAGGTATGCGGAAAAAGCTTATGCAATACCGTATCTCCGGTTAGTTCCGGCAGATCATAGCGGTGGCCTTTTTGCTTTTGCAGTTTTTCCATGAAAGGCAGTACTTCTGCTTCTTTCTGGTAGGTTACCGGCAGAAACTGCACCCGGCCATCAAAGGCTTTTTGCAGGCTGTCTATGCGGGGCATCATGGCTACGCAGGGCGAGCACCAGGTAGCCCAGAAATCGAGGATGATGAGTTTACCCCGGTAATCATTGAGGGTAAGGGAAGTTTTGTTTTGGGGATGACCGGCAACCTGCAGA
>JAATFW010000269.1 GCA_015654985.1 Sphingobacteriales bacterium
AGAATTCAGCTTGGTTCGAATATTTGGCGCGTATTTTGTTTTTTTGACAATGATAAGCTGGTGATCCTGCTCAATGGCTTTCAGAAGAAGACCCAAAGGACACCGAAAAATGAACTGGATAAAGCGCTACAGATGATGGCTGAATATTACGATCAAAAGAAAAAGGAAAAAGATGGAAACTAAAAATTGACAAGAAATAAAGGGCATCGTTTACGGAAGTAAAGGAACTGATAGAAGAGATGAGCTCGAAAGGGGCTTCGAGGGTTTCAGGATAGGTTTGCTGCTTCGTAAAGCGAGGGAGGACAGACAGCTCACCCAGGCAGAACTTGCTGACCTTGTTGACCGGAAGAGGGAATATATATCGCGGATCGAAAACAATGGAAGTAACCTGACATTAAAAACACTATTTGACATTGTCGAGAAAGGATTGGAGGGAAAGGTGAAGATTTCAATTGAGCTCTAAACAGACCCAGATCGAACCTTCTTTGACTAACCAGCGGGTAAAATCTGATTTACGCTGTTCTCTACTTCTTTCTTTTGACCCATATCACTCATAAAATCAATAAAACATCTGAGTAAAGCGACGCATGAAGCTACTGAAAAGATCTGAAGAAGTATCAAAGCAGGGCTCTGTATTAACCCGCTTAAAAACCGCCTGTATTCCACTATCTATCCACCTTTTTTATAAAAAGGCGGACTTTTTGCTTTTATTAGGCAGTATACCTGAGGTGTTATATAAATTACTACCAGCATCCTTCTTTTCCCCTTCTTTCAGAACTCCCTATAACCGTGTAGTTTATACCGGTTTTAAATTAGTTTTTTTCTTCCCTTTTTATTTTTTAATTCTCAATTTTACGTTCAACGCAGCCGGGCGTTGAACGACCTTACCCAAGGGGTTGTGCCGGATGGATTTTATCAATGATCGCTGAATGGCCGACTGCAGTGGTCTCCGGGCCGAAAGCCGGAGGCAGGAACAGAACGTTTTATAATAATAAGCTGAAAGCCAGAGGGCGGATTCCCGTTATCCGGCCTCCGGCATCTGAAACCATGGCAATACTCGACAATCATGGCGGGATCTACGGCAAGGCCGGAACCGTCGTTTACCGCCGCTACCGCGGCATGAACATCATTCAGGGACTTCCCAAACAACAAAGGAAACGAAGCAGCGCCAGCAAGGCTGCAGCCCTGGAGTTCGGACTGGCCAGTACCACGGCCGCCGAGATCAGGGATGCCTTCCAGGTGGCACACCGCAGTCTTTATGACGGAGGGCTCATTAACCGCTGCAACTCGGCAGTTTACCGTTCCATCCTGGCCTGCAGGAGCAAAGAAAGAGGCGAACGGGACATCCACGACGGGGATGTGAGCTTCCTGGAGGGGCTTGAATTTAACAACAACAGCCGCTTCGCCGACCTGGTAAAGGTAAAGCCGGAGGCCGGCCGCAATGACGCAGGGCAGGTAGTGGTAAAGGTACCGCGCATTGACGGGCAGCGGGATATCCGCGCCTGGGTAAGGGGGATAGAAGGGGGGCGGTATGTACTGAAGTTCGTGCTGGTGGCCTTTAACTTCAGGGAAGAGTTTTATGAGTATGTGGGGATCAGGCAGTTGACTTTCTTCAGATCGCAGAGCCTGGAGGCACAGGAACTGGTATTCGACAGGGAGGTCCCCCCGGGATGTTTCCTGGCACTGACCGTTTCACTGAGCTTCGAGCAGAAGAACCTGATGGAAAATAAATGGGAGAGCCTGAACAGCATGGAATTCAACCCGGGAATGGTGCTGGCTGCTTTTCCGACAGAGGGGGAAGCGGAAAAAGGGTATGGCAAAGCCAGGACAGACCGGGAAATAGCTGCATCTAAAGCCGAAGGGCGTACCTGTTTAACCCACGAATTGAGCAGGTACCAGGGAAAAAAACTATTGGAGAAAATGCAAAAACTGCTTGAAAGGAAGAAAAAGCAAGGGAAAAAGGAAAAACGGATGCCTGCAGAGGAACCTGAGGATCCGGGAGCGCTGGAGGGCAGAAGAGTGAAGTTCTGAGTTTTTCAAGAAAACATAAAAAGCATATAACTGGTGTGTCAACCTGAATAAGGGCGGGTTTGCTATGCTTCCATATAAGCATTTTTCAACCGCCTGTCTTTTCTCTTCTGCCACTTATCGGAAAATCCTTTCGCTAAAGGGTATTTGCCTGCATTTTCGCATTGTCAGCAAATAAATGCAATGAAAATACTCTTACCCGCCGTACTGTTCATTTTGATATCCTTTAAAGGTTTTACACAAACTACGATCTCGGGTACCATCAAAACACAAAAGGGGACTCCAGTAAAGCAGGCTAATATCATCCTGAAAAACACCTATGACGGAGCTTCATCAGACAGTACCGGAAAATTCAGTTTCAGCACGTCTGAAACCGGCAATTTTGTACTCCAGTATTCTGCTCTGAACTATAAAGAAGACAGTATCCGGGTTAACTTAGACGGGAAACCGGTTGTGTTGCAGATCGTAATGAAGAAAAGCATCAATGAACTGGATGCTGTAACCATCACCGCCGGAACTTTTGAGGCAGGGGATAATAAAAGGGGTACCGTGCTGAGTTCCCTTGATGTTGCAACAACGGCAGGGGCAACTGCAGACATTTTTGCAGCCCTGCAAACGCTGCCGGGTGCCCAGACGTCATTTGCCGAAAGCGGTTTATTTGTAAGGGGAGGCTCTGCCGCTGAAACCAAAACTTATTTTGACGGATTACTTATTAAAAATCCATTAAATTCCAGTGTACCTGATCAGGCTTCAAGAGGGCGGTTTTCACCCTTTCTTTTCAAGGGGACGTCCTTTTCGGCCGGCGGGTATTCGGCACAATACGGGCAGGCTCTTTCTTCTGCTTTAATTCTTGAAAGCAAAGACCTGCCGGAGAAGACTACCACCGGGGTTTCATTATTAACCGTGGGAGCGGGCTTAGATCAAACCATCCGTTTCAACAACAGCGCTTTATCTCTCGGAGGGTTTTACTATAATCTTAAGCCGGCATTTTCTGTCATAAAACAGCATACCGAATGGGATAAAGAACCTGAACAATATGGCACTACCCTTCAGTATAAGCTTAAGACTTCAAAGAACGGCATGTTCAAATGGTACAGTGATTTCAGCCGTACCAGCCTCAGCATGTACCCCGCTGACCCTGATAAACCCGATAAGAAGAGCTATTTCAGCAATAACAATAAAAATACGTATATCAATACTACTTACCAGGATTTTATTGCCGGTAACTGGAAGATCCAGGGAGGCATGGCCTTCAGCAACACACTCGACCAGGGGGCTCAGGGTATCGGTCAGTACAACCGCACAGACCGGCTTTTTGAAGGAAGGGCAACGGTAACTCATTATCTTTCGGGCTTATCAACCCTAAAGTTTGGCGCAGAAAGCTTCGCCTTTAAGAGGGATGAAGGGATGAACGGGCTGTCGAGGAATTACAGCGATCAGTTAAGCGCTGCCTTTGCCGAATCCGAAATCTTCATCACCCCGTCACTGGTTACACGGATTGGACTCCGCACCGAATACTCCTCTTACCTTAAAGAATTTAACCTGGCCCCCAGGGCTTCTCTGGGGTACAAAACCGGCAGGTTTTCACAGGTATCAATGGCATACGGCAGGTTTTACCAGAATCCGGAGGATGAATATCTCATCATTCAACCGCTGAACTTTGAGGAAGCTAACCACTATATCCTGAACTATCAATACAGTAATTCTGACTATACTTTCCGTACGGAAGTATACTATAAAGACTATAACAACCTGACGAGAAACATTGACGGGTTTTTAAATAATGCCGGAAATGGTTTTGCAAGAGGTATGGAACTATTCTGGCGGGATAGAAAGAGCATCAA
This sequence comes from Sphingobacteriales bacterium, assembly GCA_015654985.1. GTDB lineage: Bacteria > Bacteroidota > Bacteroidia > Sphingobacteriales > Sphingobacteriaceae > Arcticibacter. The sequence goes on from JAATFW010000269.1 coordinate 3,873, forward strand.
AGGTGTGGACTACTGGCTGTCGTATTCTTTCCTGGATACAAAACGCAAATTCGGCGATTACCCCACTAGTGCAACTCCTCCGTTTGCCGCAAAGCATACACTCAATATAGTTTACAAGCAGTACTTTGAAAAGCTAAAATCACAGGTAGGCGCTACTTACACCTTCGCAAGCGGCAGAACCTATCAGAATCCGAATAATGCCGTTTATCTCGGCGATAAAACACGTAACTTCAATAACTTCAGCATGAACGTCAGCTATCTTACCAGTGTATTACATCAGTTTACAATCCTTTATATTTCAGCAAATAATATTTTCGGGTTTAACAATATTTACGGATATCATTATTCAACCGACGGGCAATATCGCAAGGCGATACAACCTTCTGCTCCGAGAGATCTTTTCATCGGACTGATGCTGACAATTGGGGATAATACGTTCGTGCGGTGAGTTGCGGGGTGCGGGTTGTGGGTTGCGGGTTGCAGGTTGCAGGTTGCAGGTTGCAGGTTGAAAGTTGCAGATTGAAAGTTGCAGGTTGAAAGTTATAAGTTGTGGGTTGTAAGATGTGGATTGTGGACGCTAATTTAAGTATAAATCGCCTGATGTTCTTTGTTTATAAAAATGTAACAAGCTATTCTGGCTTTAATATAATACTACTTATTTATACCATATAATCACATGAAATCACGAATAAGCCCGGCGACTGCAAAACAAGATTAACAACAGATCATAATAGTTTCATTAACACTTAAAAACAATTCAAATGTAACCCCGATAAGCTGCCGTTTACAAACAGAAATGAACTTAGCGAAGCGCTCTCCTGAACGCTTTTAAAAGGCAAAAATAATGTGAAAAATAAGAGCTTACCGAAGCTTCATTGCCATTAAAAAACAAATTATTCAAATGAAACCTCGATAAGCTGCCGCTTACAAACAAAAATGAATAAAAGCTTATCGAAGCTTCATTGCCATTAAAAAACAAATTATTCAAATGAAAATCTTAACCAGAATGCCCGCTTTTATCCTGCTTTTAATAAGCTTCAGCACTTTTGCTCAATCAGACAAATATCTCCCTGCTATGCAAAAGGGATTACAGTTGCTGCAAACCGGCAAATCTCCGGATGAATATCTTACGGCAGCAAATCATTTTGAGCGCATCGCCAGGGTTGAAAACAGCCAATGGCTTCCTGCTTATTATTCTGCCTACTGTAATTTACTGGCAGGCCTAATGACAGAGAGCAAGGACAAAAAAGATCAGTACTACGACAAGGCCCTCAGTCAGATCATGCACGCCGATTCGCTGTCTGGCAATAACAGCGAGATATATACCGTCAGGGGATATATTGAGTTCATGAAAATGGCAGTAGATCCGATGAGCCGGATGTCGTTTATGAAAAGCGCTTCGGCCTCTCTGGAGAAAGCAATTGAATTAAATCCCGAAAACCCGCGGCCTTACCTCGTTCGGGGGCAAAACACATTCTATACGCCGGCGGCTTTTGGAGGCGGAAAAGCGGCGGCAAAGCCCCTGCTTGAAAAGGCTGAAGCAAAGTTTGACAGCTTTAAGCCGGAGAATGCGATAGCACCGAACTGGGGCCATGAACGGAATCAGGCATTACTGGCACAATGCAACTGATAATTATCCGGCAAAACAGGTAAGCACTCATGAGCACCTTAAAAACAAACAATAGGACGAACAACTATTTTATATGCTGTTTCTGTAAAATTGCATATAAAACATATTACCTTAGTTTGAAAGGAATAATGCTTTAAAGGAATACAGGCAAACATTCCGGCAAACAGGGTTTCTCTCAAAGTTTGAAATGAATAACGCTTTGCCGGTAACCTTTTGATGTTTTAAACAATGATTGAAAGTGCAAAATTTATCCGTACAGGTTGGCTCAGGTCTAACCTTTATAATCTCTTTGGCGGGATTGGCCTTGGCATTTTACTTTGTCTTTTCAGGTCGGCTGCTACGGGAAAACTGGTTAATTTCCATACATTTTACTCCACTTCCCTTTTTAGTGTTCTGATCACTCTCGGAGTGACCAATAGTATCCTCTTAGCACAGTCGGTTTTTAAGCTCAACTACGAAAGGGTCTCATTTATACTGGTATATTACGTCGCGAGCCTTCTTGGGATGACGGCGGGGATTGAATTATCTTACTTTATTCTCTCCCTGTCTGCAGATTATATTTATTCTTTTTTCCATCCCCAGGATATGTTGTTCAGCTCGCTGGTTGTGATCGTAATCTGCACGATAAGCTATGCCTACCACGCACAAAAAGCATCGTTACAAAACAGGATACGGCAAAAGGAGCTCGATATGATGCGTATGTCGCAGCTTAAAACACAGGCAGAACTTGCAACGCTTCATTCAAAGATCAATCCTCATTTCCTTTATAATTCGTTGAATTCGATTGCCAGTTTAATTCATCTTGATCCAGATAAAGCAGAATCGATGACGCTGAAACTATCAAAACTGTTTCGTTACAGCATTAACCAGAACCAGGAAGACCTGGTACTGGTACAGGATGAGGTGGATACAGGAAACACTTACCTGGATATTGAAAAAGTCCGTTTTGGCGACCGTATAAATTTCAGAATTGATGTGGATGAAACGCTGATGATGGCAAAAATCCCACGCTTCCTGATTCAGCCGCTGGTAGAAAATGCATTGAAGAATGGGCTCAAAAACACCGCACAGAAAGGGGAGCTTCTGATAGGTATTCACCAGAAGGATGCCTGGGTTGAAATCACCATTGCCGATAATGGCGCCCCTTTCCCGGATGAACTTCAAACCGGCTATGGGCTGCAAAGCACCTATGATAAACTTTCGCTGCTTTATGGCGACAACTATCAGATCTCGATCAGTAACGAACCGGTAAAACAAATCAGGATCCTTATCCCGCTGAAATATGACTAAAGTTTGGAAGACCCTTATTATTGATGATGAAGAACTTGCACGTTTTCGTCTCAGGCGTTTATTAAATAATTACAGCGAACTCATTGAAATTGCCGGTGAGGCAATAAATGGCGAAGACGGGATTGAAAAAATTGAAAAATTAAGGCCCGACCTTATTTTTCTTGATGTGGAGATGCCGGTATATAACGGCTTTGAAATGCTGTCGCGGCTTAAAGAAACACCAAAAGTGATCTTTACAACCGCTTATGATCAGTATGCCATTAAAGCTTTTGAAGAAGATTCGATTGATTACCTGCTAAAACCTATTGAGGCAGAACGCCTGGACCTGACAGTCAGAAAGCTGGAAAAATTGTCAGAAAATGACCGCCGGGATTTACCCCTTGATTCCCTGATGAGGCAACTGAACATCAGGAAGGAACGAAAAACGCTTACCATTAAGATCGGCGACCGGATATTGCTTATAAAACCTGAAGATGTTGCTTTTATCCAGGCGGAGGATAAATATGTATTTCTGCATTGCCTGGACGGGAAAAAGCATCTGACGGATTTTACCGTTGCCGGCCTGGAAGAAAAACTCTCTGATTCTTTTGTGCGGATCAACCGCGGAACGATTATCAATCAGGATCATATTTCAGAGATCAGGAAAGGCTTTAACGGCTCTTTGGTTTTTATTCTTAAAGATAAAGAAAACTCGCGGGTGAGCTCAAGCAGACGCTATGGCGAAGCGCTGAGAGAACATTTTGAGATCTGAAATTGTTAAGTCTTTTATAAAGTAAAGCTGTATAACAAAACCCGCCGCTGCAGCAGGGTAATGGCCTTTCAGGCAAATATTGACCAGATGTAGTGCTAAAGAAGGGGTACATAATTCATTTTTTAAATGTCGTGTGATGATATTTGGAAGTGTTTCCTGTTATGTTATAAGGTGACACGTTACATATTATAAAATAGTCATGCTGAAGAAACTGCTTTTAATTTTCTTTACCCTGGGATCATTTGCCTGCTGCGCTCAAAACAACACTTCTCTCATCCCTATTCCCATGAAAAATGGAATTATATGCTATGAGAAGACCTATACCCTTCAGGAGGGTTCTAATAAGGAAGAATTATTTAATAATGCTTTAAAATGGTTAAAAAAATCGTTTCCTGAAAGCACGGCAGAGCCGGAAACATCAGATCAAAAGGCCGGAAAGATCGATGGAACAGGAATTTATAAGATCATTACCAGCAACTCAGGTAATTATTACTGGATAAAATTCAGTCTTGCTATTGCTGTCAGCGACAGCAGCTATTCGCTTAAAGCGTATAATTTCTATGAAAAGCCTGTTGAAAGCGGAATATCTAATGAGTATTCTAAAATAGAATACAGATGGTGGGACTACAGGCAGGGAAAACCATGGTCGGCAGAAGACCAGAAACTTTTTACCGGCCTGCATACTGATCTTACCGGAATGATAGCTTCCTTTGAAAAAGCGATGGGACAATAAGGCGTTACCGGCGCTGGACCTCTGCTACGCTGACCAGAAGCCCTGCGCTTTGATCGGGCAGGAAGAATAGCCGCTTTGTTTCAGCCATTTGCGAAGCTGAACAACCGTCGTACTGTTTCCGGCAAGGCAGAAAGCGGTGTTAGCGGGATTATATGAGCGCTGCGAGAGCCAGGCGGCAAGGATATCATGATCACGGCCGGCGTTGCGGTCAATTGCCTGTATTGGAGAACGAAAACATTCATTAAAGAGACTGCGGTTTTTTTCATTACCCATAATAATAGCACCAGATACGGCCACGTCCGGATGAGCCAGTTGCTGTATCGCCAGCAGGTGCCCCATACTGCTCTCGTCTCCGAGACAGACCACGTTTGAGGCCTGTACCGGGGCATGGCGCGTCGAACTGATGCCCAAATAACCGATATTTTCGTCTTTTATGAGATGCCGCGCCCACCGGCTTCCTGGGCCGTCGTGGCCGGCATCCACATAAAGTGTACAGGTACGCGTTTCTGCATCCCATCCTGAAGGGGTATAATCGCGGTAGGTAAATTCGGCTACCTTACATTTCATATAAGGCACTTCCTTCCACTCTTCCATTGCGGCTGAAGGCAGATGCAAATCTATCTCAACGATAGCAGATGATTCCCATTTCCTAACTTCCAGTACCCTTCCAGCCTTTAAAAGATGGCTTTCAATTAATCCCGAAGCTTTCTTCCTGATCTGCTGCAGCATAAATGCGCTCATAAAATTACTATTTGATACTACAAAGAAAGCCGGATCAAGGGCAGTATAAAAGAGAGCAGATAAGGTATAGATTGGATTATTTGCGGTAGTTTCCGCGAAAGGCCAGCGGCGTTATGAGGTTGGCTTTCTTAAACAGCCGCGAAAAATAAGTATGATCGTCATAGCCTAAACGATGCGCAATTTCTTTAACATTTAACGGGGTGTAGTACAGCAAACGCTTTGCTTCCAGCATCACCTCGTGAAGGATCCAGTAGGTAACAGAAAAACCGGTTACTTTTTTCAGGGATTCATTCAGGTATGATTCGGAAATATTCAGCATCCCGGCATAGGCAGAAGGCCGTTTTTCGGTTGTTATATTCCCTGACAGAAGCCTCTTAAATTC
>JAATFW010000253.1 GCA_015654985.1 Sphingobacteriales bacterium
GAGAAATTCTTCACGGATGATGAAACTTACTTTGCCGAATCCCGCCCGAATCGCATCGTAGATTGAGTAATCAATAATAGTTTCGTTATTGGGACCAAATCCGTCAACTTGTTTCATGCTTCCATAGCGGCTGGCCATGCCTGCGGCTAGAATAAGTAATGTTGGTTTCATACGGCTAAAATAGAGATTATGGTGTCAAGTAGCAAGATATTAGTAGCAAGATATTAATATCAGGTATCAAGATGATAGGTTACCAAGTATCAAGATAATAGTATCAGGTATCAAGATAATAGTATCAAATATCGGAACGACGGTATCATGTAGTTTTCTTATTCAGTTCCACCAGAGCCTGGTATATAAAAGTGACACAGGCATCTTTTTTCCTGTTAACTTATCCAGGATATTCCTGTCGGAAATAAAAACCAGAGAACTGGTAATCCTGATTTCAGCGCATGCCATAATCCCACATCATCATTCAACCGTAAAGCTCTTCTGAACCAAAAAATATTAAGAGGCTTTTTCTTTATCATAGATGTCTGTTAAAGCTTCTTTAAGAGAACTATATTGAAAGCGGAACCCCAACTCTGTAATTTTAGCTGAGGTTGTTCTGGTGCTGCTTAGAACAACTGCTTTTTTTTCACCCAAAATAAGTCTTAACAGAAAAGAGGGTACACCAGGAAGCCAGAGAGGTTTTTTGAGTACCTCTGCCAGTATCTCAGTCATTTCCTGATTGGTTACGGGAGCGGGTGCGGCCTGATTATAAGCACCATCAGCCTGTTCGTTTTCTAAGACGTAACGGTACATTCTTATTGCGTCGGAGAGATGGATCCATGGTACCCATTGCCGGCCTGAACCCAGTGCCGCTCCAAATCCTGCTTTTACTAGTCCCGCTAATGCAGGCAATGCCCCGCCTTCATCTGAAAGGACAATGCCCGTCCTTAATTTAACAATACGTAGTCCAGGCATCCTTCCTTTATCAACAGCGGCCTCCCATTGTATACATGTTTTAGCCATGAAATCATTTCCCGGCGGGCTTTCTTCTGTAAGAAGTTCATCATTACGGTCACCATAATATCCTACCGCAGAAGCAGAAACAATTGTTTTTATTTGAGAGGGCCGCTTGTCTTCGATAAGCTTATATAATAATTCAATAGATTTGGTACGGCTGCCGATAATCTGTTTTTTTCGCTCTTTGGTCCATGCCCTGCCGGCAATGCTCTCTCCGGCAAGATGGAAAATAACTTCGACATTCTCTATGCATTGTTCGTCTATTTTACCTTTGTCCACATCCCATATAAATGATTTTATCCCGGGAACGTCGTCTCTCTTATTTCTGCTGAGCGTATGAATGAAATATCCCTGATCTAAAAGCATTTTCACTAAATGTCTTCCAATAAGACCTGTGGCGCCTGTTATAAGAACTGTTTTAGCCATATATGGGTTATTAACGGATAATTGTACCTTTGTTTTAATATGCTTTATACAAAACACGTATTTATTTGTACTAATCAGCGTCCGGAAGGAAGCAGGGTAAGCTGCGGTGAAAGTCACGGACTTGCATTAGTGGCGGCCTTTAAGAAACAGATTAAAGATAAACGGTTAAATGCAGAAATCCGTGCTCAGAGAGCCGGTTGTATGGAAACCTGTGAACTCGGACCAAGTGTTGTAGTGTATCCTGAAGGTGTTTTTTATGGAAATGTTCAGTTATCAGATGTGGATGAAATTGTAACTGAACATTTAGAAAACGACAGGATCGTTAAACGGCTGGTAATGGACTTCGGCAAATTACGTGAGTTAAAAGGCTGATATTTGTTAGCTGTTTATATAGCTTTCCAAATGCCTGATGGTCTCTTTCTGTATTTCTATTATTGATTTTACGACATCTCCGATAGAAACCATTCCAATTACTTTCCCTTGTTCGGTCACAGGAAGATGCCTGATATGTTTTTCGGTCATTATCTGCATGCAAAGATCAATCTCATCGTTTTGTGAAACAGTAAGAGGAGCGGAAGTCATCACTTCATTAACTAAAGTATCTTTTGATGATCTGCCTTTCAGTGCAATTTTGCGTGCGTAATCCCTTTCTGTAAAAATACCAAGCAGTTCGTCGTTGCCGGTAATTAACAGGGCGCTGATATTTTTATCAAACATCACGTTTAAAGCGTCAAATACTGAAATTTCAGGGCTTACGGAATGCATCGCCTTTGGTTTGTTTTGCAGAATATATTTTACGGTTTTCATAACAGGTCGTTTTATATAAAGATATAACATTATTTTGAACTGAAGGAAAATTTTGAAAATTTTCAATTGTCTGCAAAACCGGTACCCACTGTTAAGGATCCTTCTTCCAGATAAAAGGATAAGCATTGATGTAGCAATCCAGGCTTTAACGGTGAGATGTGACGCGGTCTGAAGTTCTCTGAAAGGCCGTGAAGGGTATTTTAGTAACAGGTATGAAGCTTTCTGAAATTTGTCTAAAGGATGTAAATATTGCGTGGCATATTCTTCATAACTAATCAAATAACAGGTTTTTTAACTAACTTGCCAGTTTTAGGACACTTGGGAATATGAGTGAAAAAACCATATTAATTTGGTTTCGGAATGATTTAAGAATACACGATAATGAAATATTAATTGAAGCAGTAAAGCGTGCAGGAAAGGTTGTTCCCGTTTATTGTTTTGATCCACGGTATTTTGCGGAAACAAAATTCGGCACGGCGAAAACCGGGGTTTTCAGGGCCAGGTTTTTATTAGAAAGTGTTAACAACCTGAGAAACTCTTTAAGGAGGCTTGGCGGCGATCTGATCGTAAAGACGGGAAAACCTGAAGATATACTGCCGGAAATATGCCGTCTTTATCATGTCAGGGAAGTATACCATCACAGGGAAGTAGGGCCGGAGGAAACAGCGATATCGGCACTGGTAGAAGAAGCGTTATGGAAACAACAGATTAATCTGAAACATTTTATTGGTCATACTCTGTACCACAAAGAAGATCTGCCTTTTCCAATCAGGAATATACCGAATGATTTTATGGTTTTCCGTAAAAAAATTGAACGGGATAGTACTGTCAGATCCTGTTTTGAAACTCCCGGACAAATCTCAGTTCCAGAAAATCTGCAAACAGGTAATTTACCGGAATTATCCGATCTTATAACAAATAATAAAACAAACTTAAAAGAGAATTTGCACTTTATATTCAAGGGAGGCGAAGACGAGGGATTAAAATATCTCCGGGATATTTTGAATTCGGAAAAGGTACATAAAAATAACCGTGTAGTTTCAGCCAGGCTTTCTCCCTGGCTGTCAATGGGCTGTATTTCTTCGAGGGAGGTTTTTATGGAAGCAAAAAAACACCATAAACAACTTCCCGACCTGTATACTAAAATTATTGCTGAACTCCAATGGCGCGATTATTTTCGTTTTATGCTTAAAAAGCATGGAAATATAATGCCTGATGGAGAAGATCTGGACAGAGGGCTCTCCCGGAAAGAGAAGAAAAAATTTGAAGAATGGAAAGCGGGAAATACCGGGAATGAAATAATAGATGCATGTATGCGCCAGTTAAATGCAAGCGGCTATCTTAATGAGATGTGCAGGCAGTGTACTGCAACATATCTCGTGAATAATTTAAGGATAAGCTGGACTGCCGGAGCTGCCTATTTTGAAGAGATAACTGTTGATTTTTCTGCAGCCAGTAACTGGGGCGTCTGGGCATCTGCACTTGGAAAAGGAGTTTTGGCTGCAAATCGTCCTGTAATAATAAAATACAGTGAAATAGCTCAGGATGAAGATATTAAAAAATGGTTAAAAGATTACAATAATATTTCCCCTGCTGAATAACAGAAGAAGAAACATAAAAACAATTTTTAGCGTAAAATACTTACAGAATATGAGGTTAAACTTTTATTTTTGATCTATCTAAAGATTTAATATCCATGGACAATTTGTCATATCTTAGTAATGCACATTCATCTTATATAGATTCTCTTTATCAGTCATATCTGCAGGATCCTGAATCTGTTGATTTCGGATGGCAGAAGTTTTTTGAAGGTTTTGATTTTGGAAGGGGAGCAGAGGGAAATATCGCCGGAGGAGAGACGCCGGAGCATTTTCTAAAGGAAATGAAGGTGATGAATATGATTTACGGGTACCGTTCAAGAGGGCATTTGTTTACCAAAACAAACCCTGTACGCGAACGTCGTAAATACTATCCGGGAAAAGAGCTTGAAACATTCGGGTTGGGTGATGCTGATCTGGATACTGTATTTAATGCAGGAACGGAAGTCGGTATAGGTCCTGCCACTCTGCGGGATATCCACCAGCTTTTGGAGCAAACCTATTGTCAGTCTATTGGCGCCGAATATATGTTTATCCGTAATCCGGATAAGGTTAAATGGTTTACTGAGCGGATGGAGCGCGAACGTAATACCCCGAAGCTCTCTATTGAAACGAAAAAAAGGATATTAAAGAAACTGAATGAGGCTGTAGTTTTTGAAAGCTTCCTTGGAACAAAGTTCCTGGGGCAAAAAAGATTTTCGCTGGAGGGTGCTGAAAATCTTATTCCGGCGCTCGACTACATCATTGAGCGAGGTGCTGATCTGGGAATAGAAGAGTTTGTTTTAGGAATGGCCCATCGCGGCCGCCTCAATGTGCTGGCTAATATCATGCACAAAACATATAAGGATATTTTTGCCGAATTTGAAGGTAAAGGTTACGACGAAACCAAACCTTATGGCGGCGATGTAAAATATCATCTGGGCTATTCAACTGATGTTGAAACCGAAGCAGGAAAAAAAGTACACCTTAGTCTATGCCCTAACCCATCGCATCTGGAAGCGGTAGACCCGGTGGTTGAGGGAATCAGCCGTTCTAAAATTGATTTTAAATATGCCGGTGATAATAAACGCCTTGCTCCTATACTGATCCACGGCGATGCTTCCATTGCCGGCCAGGGTATTGTATATGAAGTGCTCCAGATGGCAAAACTGGATGGGTATAAAACAGGTGGAACCATTCATCTTGTTATTAATAACCAGGTAGGTTTTACCACAAACTTTAAAGATGCCCGTTCATCAACGTATTGTACTGATCTTGCTAAAGTTATCCAGTCGCCGGTTTTTCATGTAAACGGCGACGATGCGGAAGCGATAATTTATGCTATTAATATAGCGATAGAATACAGGCAGAAATATCATAATGATGTATTTATTGATATACTTTGCTACCGCAGATACGGTCATAATGAGGCTGATGAACCTAAGTTTACACAGCCATTACTTTATAAGCTCATCGAACAGCACCCTAATCCCAGAGAGATCTATAATAAAAAGCTCATGGAGCAGGAGAGTGTTGATGCAAACCTTGCCAAAGAAATGGAAAAGGACTTCAGGGCATTACTTCAGGAAAGGCTTAACGAATCAAAAGAAAATACTAAATATGAAACCAATCCGATGTATTCAGGTGCATGGGCCGGTTTGAGAATGGCAACTCCTGAAGATTTTGAAGCGACAGCCCAAACGGCAATAAAAGAGAATGAATTTCTTGCTATCGCAGATAAAATAACAGCCCTTCCTTCAGATAAGAAGTTTTTCCGGAAAATAGAGAAGCTGTTTGATGACCGCAGGAAAATGATCGAAAATAAGACATTTGACTGGGCGATGGGAGAGCTTATGGCCTACGGAACCCTTTTAAATGAAGGCTTCAGGGTGCGGATCAGCGGACAGGATGTAGAACGGGGAACTTTTTCGCACCGGCATGCGGTGCTGAAGGTTGAGGATTCTGAAGAAGAATTTATTCCCTTAGCCCAGATAAAAAAAGAAGGAAGGGAAACCAGATTCGATATTTTCAATTCACTGCTTTCTGAATATGCAGTATTAGGCTTCGAATACGGTTACGCGCTGGCCAATCCGCACTCTCTCACTATCTGGGAGGCTCAGTTCGGCGATTTTGTGAACGGAGCTCAGATTATACTGGATCAATTCCTGGTCAGTGCAGAAACAAAGTGGCAGCGCTCAAACGGAGTTGTCCTGCTGTTGCCGCACGGATATGAAGGGCAAGGTCCTGAACATTCATCAGCCCGCATAGAACGCTTTTTGGAGCAATGTGCTGATAATAACATACAGGTGGCCAATTGTACTACCCCGGCTAACTACTTTCATCTGTTACGCCGTCAGTTAAAGCGTGATTTCAGAAAACCTCTGGTGGTATTTACGCCGAAGAGCCTCTTGCGCCATCCATTATGCGTGAGTAATCTGAAAGAATTTACCGAAAGTAATTTCAGGGAGGTAATTGATGATAGTTATGTAAAACCTGCTCATGTAAAACGTGTATTGTTCTGCTCCGGAAAGATATATTATGATCTTCTTGAAAAACAGCAGACCGATCATCGTAAGGATGTTGCTATTGTCAGAGTTGAACAGATCTATCCTATCCCCTTTACTCAGTTAAAGGATATAAAATTGAAATACGAAAAGGCTGAGGAATTTATCTGGGTACAGGAAGAGCCCGAGAATATGGGGGCCTGGCCGTTTATATGCCGTAAATTCAGGAATTCTAACTTTAATCTGCAGGTAATTTCAAGAAAGGAAAGCAGTAGCACAGCTACCGGTCATTCGAAGCAGCATATCTCACAGCAATTATACATTATAGGAAAATCGTTTGAGGATACAGCAGGCAGAGAGGTGAAAAAATCAGTAGTAAAAACAACAAAGAAGGTTGTTGATGTAGATTAGTTCTTTTATAAAATAAATATATTATGAGTTTAGAGATCAAAGTTCCGCCGGTAGGCGAATCGATTTCAGAAGTAACGTTATCTAAATGGACAAAAAAGGATGGTGAACATGTTGAAATGGATGAGGTTATTGCTGAACTTGAGTCTGACAAAGCCACTTTTGAATTAACAGCAGAGGCGGCCGGAACTTTAAAAACCATCGCTTCAGAAGGCGATACTTTAGAAATCGGATCTGTTGTATGTTCTATTGAGCAGGATGACCAGGCCGGTACCGAAACAAAGCCGCAGGAGGGAGTTTCTGAAACGCCTGAGAATAAGATTACAGATGCTGCTGCCGTGCAGTCTGGCGGAGGGAAAACGCTTGAAATTAAAGTTCCTGCAGTTGGTGAATCTATTACTGAAGTTACTTTGTCCCGTTGGCTGAAAAAAGATGGCGAACAGGTGGAGATGGACGAACAGATTGCAGAACTTGAATCTGATAAGGCTACGTTCGAATTAACAGCAGAGGTCGCAGGTACTCTTAAGCAGATTGCAAAAGAGGGGGATACTCTGGAGATAGGTGCCGTTGTTTGTTCCGTAGAAACAGGAGTCTCGTCTGTAGCTAAGCCTGCAGCAGAAATTCCCGTGAGCGCTCCTGCTTCCAGGGCTGTATCAGACAGTGCCGCTTCTTATGCTGCAGGAACTCCATCTCCTGCCGCTGCAAAGATTCTTTCTGAAAAAGGAGTTACTGCTAATTCTGTTAATGGCACAGGGGTGGGCAGACGTATAACAAAAGAGGACGCGCTTAAAACAGAAAGCGAAAAGCCGAAAGGCGAAAGTGCTGGGACTGCCGAAACGCTGAAGCCGGAAACAAAGGCTCCGGAACCGGCTGCGCCTGTTTCAGGTTTGCAGAGGAAGGAAAGACGCGAGAAGATGTCGTCGTTACGTAAAACCGTTGCCAGGCGTCTTGTATCCGTTAAGAATGAAACGGCAATGCTTACCACTTTCAATGAAGTTGATATGAAACCGATAATGGATCTCAGAGCGAAATATAAGGATAAATTCAAGGAGAAATATGGTGTTGGACTGGGATTTATGTCTTTCTTTACCAAAGCAGTAAGCGAAGCATTGAAGGAGTTTCCGGCAGTAAACGCGCGGATTGATAAAGAAGAAATTGTATACAGCGATTTCGCCGATATCTCTATCGCAGTTTCAGCCCCTAAAGGCCTTGTTGTTCCGGTTATACGCAATGCAGAATCAATGTCGCTTGCCGAAATAGAGAAGGCTGTACTTAGCCTTGCAGTGAAAGCCCGCGAAAGCAAACTAACTCTGGAGGAAATGACAGGTGGTACCTTTACCATTACCAATGGAGGAGTATTCGGTTCGATGATGTCTACTCCGATTATTAATGCGCCTCAGTCTGCTATCCTTGGAATGCATAATATCGTTGAACGTCCGGTGGCGCTAAACGGAGAAGTGGTGATCCGGCCAATAATGTATGTTGCCCTTTCTTATGACCACCGGATTATTGACGGACGCGAGTCTGTAAGTTTCCTGGTAAGGGTTAAACAGCTTCTTGAAGATCCGGCCCGCCTGCTTTTAGGCGTTTAATAAAGGTTGAAAGTTGAAAGTTGAAAGTTGAAAGTTGAAGGTTGAAAGTTGAAAGTTGAAAGTTGAAAGTTGAAAGTTGAAGGTTGAAGGTTGAAGATTGAAGGTTGAAGGTTGAAAGTCTCCAGCGATTTAACAAAAATTGGTTTATAAATACAACACATTTTTATAGCTGATAATCATTAAGTTGAGGATGTGTTTTACAGTTTGAAGTTGAAGGCAGATAAAAAAGTAAAGCTCCGGACCGCACCGTCCGGAACTTACTTACTATATATAGATGTGAGTAGCCGTTTTTATTCTTTCAGATCCTGGTTATTTTACCCGATCCGCTTTTTACCTGTTTAACTGCGGGGTTACCTGAATAGAAAATGTCACCTGAACCGCTTACAGCGGCATTCAGCGATTTTTCGGCGTAGATCCTTACCTCGCCGGAGCCACTGACCTTAATGTCAGAGTCGCTGGTATGAAGATCTTTTCCTTTAAATTCACCAGAACCGCTTACTCTGATGCTGGCGGTTGTTGCCGAACCCGATGCATTAATATCGCCGGAGCCGCTTACCGTTGCACTTAAAGAAGAGACGTTAGCTGAAAAGCTAATGCTTCCGGAACCGCTTACCCTTGTTTCAAGAGTACTGGTTTTTATAACTCCTGATACTTTCATATCCCCCGACCCACTGACTGAAAGACTTTTTAAAGATTTGGCCGTAATATATATAGTTACCTTTTTATTGAAATTGGTATTAAAACGGAAGCCTGATTTATAATGGATTTTTAAAACTCCGTTTTCTACTTTCGTTTCAATTTTACTGGCCTGGTCTTCATCTCCCTCTATGACAAGGCTTTCAGAAGGCCCGAATTTAACAAAAACATCGAAGGACCCTCCCGCACTTATAGCATTAAATCCCGACACCTGCCGGTTTTCAGAATTAACAATTGTTGAATTAACGGAGCTTAAAAATGTTTTTGTACCTGCAAAGCTTAGTAAAGGAAGCAGCAGTACAATCCAGCCGAAAGATGCAAATATCTTTTTCATAATAGTAAGACGCTGCATATCCGGCTAACGTTACATCTTCCGTGAAGAAAATTTCCAGACCTCAGTTTCTTCCTTGCTTTTCATCTATAAAACTGTTCCTAAAAGAAGGAAGAAAGACCGGCAAAATATTTTTATCATGGTTTGATAACTGAAATAATGATATGTGAAGAATTTTGAGCCTCATGGTAAATGCGGTGGGTTGCTTTTTGAAAGTCTTTTTCATCAGCATTATAGATATCGGTGAATTTTTGCGGGTTCCTGTCTACCAGGGGGAACCAGGAGTTCTGCACCTGCACCATGATCCGGTGTCCGGCTTTAAATGTATGGGCAACATCCGGCAACGTATATTTTACCTCTGTGATCTTTCCCGGAATAAAAGGTTCTGGTTTTTCCATGCTGTTCCGAAACTTACCTCTCATAACTTCTCCCCTTACCAGCATCTGGTAGCCTCCCATTTGGACATTGTTTGGATTGGGGACATTATTGGGATAATCATCAGGAAAAACGTCAATGATCTTTACTATATAGTCTGCATCGGTACCGGTGGTAGATACCTGCAGGTCGGCAATTACCGGTCCTGCCAGAGTCAGATCTTCTGTTAATACAGGAGTCTGATATACCATTACATCCGGACGCCGGGAAGCAAAGCGCTGGTCGTCTATCATATATTCACGGGTTCTTTTTGAATGTATGCCATCGGCATATGGAACAGGGTGCCCCGGATCGCTCATGTATTCGTCGTAACCGGAAGCTTCAACGGGGGCCTCCGATGTAAGTTTTCCGTTTGCCTGGAGATACAAACTCTGCTGCTGAGCTTCTTTGGGCGGCCATGCTGAATATTTTTTCCATTGGTTAGAGCCCGTTTCAAAAATCAGCGCTTCCGGAAGTTCCGGGGCCGGCTGATCTTTCAGATAGTGCTGAAAAAATGGAAATTCTACATTTTCTTCATACCATGTGCTGGTTGCCTGTCCGAACTTAATATCCCCAAACATTTCTCCAGTA
>JAATFW010000067.1 GCA_015654985.1 Sphingobacteriales bacterium
AGTAGAGAAGAACCCACTTCTTCGCTTAAGGTAAAGAGCCGGGAAGGCTGGAATTTCCCATGTTCATCCAGTGTGTATTTTAAAAACGTTTTATGAGCAATACTTACGATCCAGTATTCCTTCACGCCAAATTCCTCATAAATGTGATATTTATAAAGTAACTCCATTTTATTATTGCCGGGGGAAAGAATCTCTGCAACGATATCAGGAGCACCAATACAGCCGCGGTCATCCAGCTTGGTTTTATCGCAGATCACGCAGACGTCTGGCTGAAGAACAGTATAAATGTCTTTATCGGCTTTGCTTTCTTTTGGAAAACGCACATCGAATGGCGCAGCATAAACTTTACAGCGTTTATTTTTAAGATAATCTGTGAGTTTATAATAAATCCCCCCCGATACTCCCTGGTGCAACCTTGAAGGTGCCGGGCTCATTTTAAAGATCTTTCCTCTGATCAGTTCTACGCGCTCATCAAAGAGCCAGTTTAAATAATGGGCATAACTGTAGGTCAGAGAGAGGTCGAGATCTTCAAAAGATAATACCTTTTCTTCATTAGGGGCTGGATAATGCTCAAACATTGTTTTAGCGGATAATCTCTATCGCAAAAATATTAATTTATTTTCTGATGCTAAAATAATTGGCAAGATATTTTGTTTATATCCTGATGGAATTTTATACTTTGTTCCTAAAATAATCTTTTTTATTTCAAAAGTATGCAGTGCGTTTCATCCCCGTTTCAGGGTGATCCAATTTGTGTTGAGGTGTTTTTATTTGTTAATCCGTATTATATGTTTGTTGATGTAAAAGGAAATATTGTCATGATCTCTATTCATCGATTTTCTCTATATTGGAACCCTCTATGCAGGTAATTAAGAATAACAAAAAGATAATAAGAGGCTGGGCAATGTTCGACTGGGCCAACTCAGCCTACAATCTGGTGATCACATCAACGATCTTTCCGGCTTATTATACCATTATTACTACTACTAAAGAACACGGAGACAAGGTGACCTTTTTTGGAAGGACATTTGTAAACACAGCCTTGTCTAATTATGCACTTTCTGCTGCCTATCTGGTGATGGCTGTGCTGTTGCCGCTTCTTTCTTCAATGGCCGATTTCAGGGGAAATAAGAAAGTTTTTATGAAGCTGTTTACCTATTTGGGCGGTCTGGCCTGTATGGGATTGTTCTTTTTTAAGCTCGATACGCTGGAGCTGGGGGTTATCTGCTTTGCAATTGCCGCCATGGGGTATATAGGAGGGGTGATGTTCAGTAATTCATACCTTCCGGAGATTGCTACGACAGAGGAACAGGACCGTGTAAGCGCACAGGGTTTCGCATACGGATACGTGGGAAGCGTACTCCTGCAGATCATCTGTTTTGTGTTTGTGCTGAAACCGGAGTGGTTTGGAATTACAGATGGGTCTTTTCCCGCAAGGTTGTCATTTTTGCTGGTAGGAGTATGGTGGATCCTGTTTGCCCAGATCCCTTTTAAGGTACTTCCGAAAGGCAGCCCGAATAAGGAGCGCCTTAACCGGCAGGTGGTGCATAATGGCTACCAGGAACTGCTCAACGTTTTCAGGCAGGTAAGAGCTGCGAAAGTGATGAAACGGTTTTTGTCGGCTTTCTTCTTCTATTCGGTAGGAGTACAGACCATTATGCTGGTAGCAGCAAGTTTTGGGGAGAAGGTGCTTCACCTGGGTACTTCCAAATTAATTGGTACGATATTGATTATCCAGATGGTTGCCATTGCGGGAGCGTATATCATGTCGATGCTGGCAAAAAGAATAGGAAATGTAAAAGTACTGATTATGGTAGTACTGGTATGGATAGGGGTTTGTATTGCTGCTTATTCTATTTCCACAGAAAATCAGTTTTATATTATTGCCGTAGTAGTTGGCTTAATTATGGGAGGGATCCAGTCGCTTTCACGCTCTACCTACTCAAAGCTTCTCCCTGAGAATACTCCTGATACTGCTTCCTTCTTCAGCTTTTATGATGTAACAGAAAAGCTGGCCATTGTACTGGGTCTGGGTGCTTTTGCTTTTATCGAAGAGCGTTCGAATATCCGGAACTCAGCACTGGCGCTTAGTATTTTCTTTGTATTGGGATTGATCATGCTGATCGTATTACTGTTTACAAAAGAGAAAGATGGCCCGGAAGGAAAAGAAGTGTAAGCTTTTCTTACAATAGCGTGCCTGTGATATAGATTAAATAATTTTCCAGCTTAGACGGGCCATTCCCAGTTGTCAGTGTCGCCGCCAAACTTACCAATAGATTGCGGAGGATTAACGTTTTCAAAGTTAAAAGAGCAATCAGGCAAAAAAGATAAGCTTCCCGTCGGCTCAATTCATTAATATTTGAGTTTTTCGGTTTTCCTCTTACCTTTACTCCCCTGATTATGACTGTAGAATTGTTCATCCCCTGTTTCATTGATCAACTGTATCCTCAAACGGCGTTTAATACGGTGAAGGTACTTGAGAAAGCAGGATGTAAAGTGAAATATAACCCTGAACAGACTTGTTGTGGCCAGGCTTCTTTTAATGCGGGATTCTGGGATGAAGCCAAGGCCGTGGGGAATAAGTTTCTGAAGGATTTTTCGGAGAACAATTATATTGTGTCGCCTTCAGCATCCTGCACCGGGATGGTGAAAAACTATTATAACGATCTGTTCACAAATACTGCCGTCCATAATAAGTGCCGTGCTGTTCAGAGTAATATTCATGAACTGTCTGATTTCCTGGTAAATGTTCTGGGTAAAGATTATTTCGGGGCCGAACTTGAGGGAAGGGCTGTATTTCATGATTCATGTGCAGGCCTCCGGGAGTGTAAGATCAAAGACGAACCAAGGGCTCTGCTCGCTAAAGTGCATGGCCTGGATCTTGTAGAAATGACTGATACGGATACCTGTTGCGGCTTCGGTGGAACATTCTCAGTTAAATTCGACAGCATTTCTGCTGCAATGGCTCAGCAAAAAGTCGATAATGCCCTTGCTGTAAATGCCGAATATATCATATCTACCGATGCCTCCTGCCTTTTACATCTTCAGGGATATATTGATAAGAATAAGCTGCCCATTAAAACAATGCATCTGGCGGATGTGCTGGCCCACGGGTGGGGGAATGTATAGGTTGCAGGTTGAAGGTTGTGGGTTGCAGGTCGAAGGTTGTGGGTTTCCAGCGATTTCAAAAAAATTGATTTAAATATACAACACATTGTTTTATCGTTGATAATCATCGGGTTGGGAATGTGTTGTATAGTTTGCGGGTTGATGGTCGCAGTGTTAAGTAGCCACCTTTCAGTTTTTATCGTAGGGTGCCTGAATACTTACAACTAATAATCTACAACTTAGTATTCTGAAACCTTCAACCCGCAACCTTCAACCCACAACCCGCAACCCACAACCCGCAACCCACAACCCGCAACCTTCAACCCGCAACCTTCAACCTTCAACCCGCAACCTTCAACCCGCAAC
>JAATFW010000072.1 GCA_015654985.1 Sphingobacteriales bacterium
CCGCATTGATAAAAAGAGATGTGCTCATCTGATTGCTCTGGCGAAGCCTATGGAGGTTACTTTCCACAGGGCGTTTGATTGCTGTAACGATCTTGAAAAAGGACTCGAGGATATTATCTCACTGGGTTGCAGGCGGGTGCTTACTTCGGGCGGAAAGGTGTTTGCAGTTGACGGGCTATCAATTATTGAAAGACTGGTTAAGCAGGCTGGAGACCGGATTGTGATCATGCCGGGATCGGGAATTAATGAAGAGAACCTGAAAATAATCGCAGGCAGAAGCCGGGCTTCAGAATTTCATACTACGGCTAAATCTGTTAGCGGAAGTGGTGAGAATGAAATTTTAACCACTATTTTTTACCAAACTAATCAAAATATTGTTAATTCTTTGAAGAATATTCTAAAATCACAATTGTAAGATCCTCTTAATTCTAAGAATTCTCCGACTTTATTAAAGTTGACATAACTTCTGCAAAAAATTAATAAGTTATTGCTGGTTTGTAAAATTATTGTTAAGTTTAACTTTAATTAATATGAACGGTAACTTAAAAAGCCAGCGTTTAAGAGCAGATATACTCAGAAATCTGTATTATAAGGATTGTTTATCCTTAACTGAACTGAGCAAGCTAACCTCTAAAAGCTTGCCATTAATAACCAGTACAGTAAGTGAACTTATAAATGAAGGATACTTAACAGAACACGGATTGGCACCTTCAACAGGAGGACGGCGACCGGCGGTATTTCTTCTTAATAAGGATAAGCCACATTATATTGTTTCTGTTGCAATGGACCAGCTTATCAGCAGGATCGCCATCTACGATCTTTTAAAGCAACGCGTGTATCCGGTTAAGGAGCTAAAACTTAATCCATTTAGCGATACCAACGGACTTGCTAAATTAATTTCATTCATAAATGACCATGTCAGGAAATCAGCGTTACCTGTGGACCGGTTTCTCGGTGTTGGAATCGGAATGCCTGGTTTTGTAAACTCCGAAAAGGGGATTAATGAATCATTTTTTTATACTGAAAGGATTAGTCTCAGAGAGTATCTAAGTGAAGAAACTGGTTTACCGGTCTATATAGACAACGACTCAAGTCTGATAGCCCTTGCAGAATTACGATTTGGGGCCGGAGCCGGGATTAAGGAATTACTCGTAGTCAACATAGGCTGGGGTACAGGCCTTGGGATGATTGTGAATGGTCGTCTTTTCAAAGGATATAACGGCTATGCAGGTGAATTCAGCCATATTCCGCTTTCACAAAGTAATAACCTGTGTTCATGTGGTAAACGGGGTTGCCTTGAGGTGGAAACATCGTTGCTTGCAATGGTTGAAAAAGCAAAAGCAGCAATCTCTTCGGGAGCAGAATCTATTTTGAAGCGGTTGTTTGAAGATCCTTCGAAGCTTGAGGGCGATCAGTTTCTTGAAGCTGCCAGAAAAGGGGACCCGCTTGCCCTGTCAGTATTATCAGAGTCGGCATTTCTGCTGGGGAAGGGGATCTCCACGTTAATTCATATTATGAATCCGGAAAGAATAGTGCTCAGTGGACGGGGTGCCGTAGCCGGCAAAATGTTTTTGCCCGCAATTCAGCAGGCAATTAATGAGTTCTGCATTCATAAAATAGCAGAACAAACTACATTGGTTGTTTCTGAGCTTTGCCATGAGGCAGAACTGGCAGGAGCTGCAAGTCTGGTTGTTAATAATTGCTCTTTTTAAGTAATAAGGGATTTTTAAGGTTTGATCTGGCCCAATAACAAATAGATATGAATTTAGTAAATGAAGAATCTTTACTTGTTGCGTTAAAGTTTGGGGATACCTCTGCGTTTGACGCAATTTATTCTGCCTACGGTAAAACGTTATATATGTATTTGTTGAGCAGGCTTGACGATCAGGATCTTTGTAATGACATTTTGCAGGATGTGTTTGTTTCTTTATGGGAGAAGCGTGAATATATGCAGGTTGATACATCGTTAAAAGCATATCTGTTTCAGTCGATAAAATATAAGATTGTGGATCAGTACAGACGGAATCAAAAATATCAGAAATATCTTTCAGAACTTGGTGACTATCTCAATACCCATATTATCCAACCCACGGATAATATTGATCATAAAAATCGCTTGTCGGGCGTGATGCATACAATTGATGGACTTCCATGCAGAATGAAGGAAATATTTGTATTGAGCAGGTTTGAACATCTTCCTGTGGGTGCTATTGCTGAAAAACTTTCAATCTCTCCTCAAACTGTAAAAAACCAACTCACCAAAGCACTGCACATTCTTAGAAAAAAGAATGCCGGGACCTTCATTATCAACTTCACTGCTATCATCTATCTATTAGAGACCCGATGATTTATCATTAATGTATTCACAAAAGTAATTCTTGATTTTACCGTATTCCAGTTTTTTTTAAAAAGAATAGTACCAGATTGAAGTTCGAACGACTCTCTTATAAAGCTTCAATAAATTGGATATTAATCAGATTAAAAACTTACTTAAGAAGTATCAGGATAATACCTGTACGGAGGAGGAACGCGACATCATAAACCGCTGGCTCGATGAATTTGCAGAAGAGCCTGAAATAGTAATGGATGAGATGGACGTTGATTCCAGATTACAGCAGATTAAACGGCAAATAGGCAGTAGTATTAATACCCGTACTCCATACAGATGGAGATATCTTAAAATTGCAGCCTGTATTTTGTTGTTTATTAGTATAGGAACAATATTCAGGATCCCTTCTTTCAATAAACCTCATCCGCTGGCAGAATCGAATCCTAAAGTGAATAAACTTATAAGCAATGGTTGGGTAAAACTACGAACAACGAGGGGTGCTACTTATTCATTCACACTTCCCGATGGAAGTGCGGTAATATTAAATGCCTCAAGTGTTTTACGATATCCATTAGTATTTAGCAGACTTAAAAGGCCTGTTTACTTAGATGAAGGGGAAGCCTATTTTTCAGTGGCTAAGGATAAAAGACGCCCTTTTACTGTGTATACGTCGCGTTTTGCAACCACTGCATTGGGCACTGCCTTTAATGTGAGGACTTATAGCAGGGAGCGTCAGGTTTCGGTGGCTTTAATAGAGGGTAGTGTAAAAGTGGAGGATCTTACGCAATTAAAGAAAAAGACGGTTTTCCTTAATCCTCATCAAAAGATAGTCCTGAATACAATTACAGAACAGGTGACAAACAAGGTTTTTGAGGATGAATTGCTTGTTTCTGATTGGACACAGGGATTGTTAAGCTTTGAAAATGCGACAGCAGAGGAAGTAATAGCTAAAATCGAAAACCGGTTTAACGTAGGAATAAAAAAACCGGGTTCTCATTTAAACTGGAATTATACAGGATCATTTAAGAATG
The DNA here is from genome assembly GCA_015654985.1 of Sphingobacteriales bacterium. Taxonomy (GTDB): domain Bacteria; phylum Bacteroidota; class Bacteroidia; order Sphingobacteriales; family Sphingobacteriaceae; genus Arcticibacter. Next base: position 3,361 of record JAATFW010000072.1, read on the forward strand.
AAACTTTAAATGAAGTATTGCAAACAGTGTGTCTTACGGAAGGAGTAACATATAAATATATAACAAAGGATTCTATACAAATTAATTAAATTTTAACCCAATGAAAATCTATTTACCCTTAAGATCATGGGCTGTTGGCGTGATGCTAATGCTGACAGTCCAGATGGCCCTTAGCGCTGGCAGTAACAGGGATTTGCCAAACGCAGATTCTGTAAAGGTGAGTATGGCAGTGAGAAATTCGCCTGTTGAGTATGTGCTGGCTTCACTTGAAACAAAAACCGGTATGAAGGTTCATTATGACCGGTCAAGTTTAGGCCCCGGCAGAAATGTTTCCATTAATATTAAAGATGCGCCTGTCCGGTTTGTGCTGAATGAGATTTCGGAGCAAACAGGTTTACAGTTTGCGGTAATAAAGAACAAAGTGATTATTGAAGGAAGACCGGGCGGGGCAGTATCAGTTAACGGAGTTGTAAGAGACACGAAAGGAGTTCCTTTACCCGGTGTCAGCGTACTAATTAAAGGAACACAAAAAGGTGTTCAGACTGATGCCGGAGGACGGTTTACTCTGGCAGCCAGCGCAGGTGACGTATTAGTATTTTCTTTTTTGGGATTTGAACGGCAGGAAGTAACTATCGGAAGAGAAACAACAATTAATGTTATCTTAAAGGAAAGTGCCCGTGCTCTTAGTGAGGTGGTAGTTACAGCACTTGGGATTAAAAGGCAGTCGAAGTCTGTTGGATATTCCACTACGCAGGTTTCCGGATCAGAGTTTACACAGTCGAGAGATGTAAATCTTGGGAATGCTTTAACCGGTAAAGTTGCAGGAGTTAGCGTTGCCAATAATGCAACAGGTACAGCCGGAAGCAGCCGGGTAATTATAAGGGGAAATGCATCTTTAACAGGTAATAATCAGCCTTTATATGTAATTGATGGAGTACCTTTTGATAATACATCTCAAGGCTCAGCAGGCCAGTGGGGCGGAGTTGATCTTGGAGACGGGCTATCGAATATAAATCCGGATGATATTCAGGATATTCAAATTTTGAAAGGCGCTGCCGCTTCAGCCCTTTACGGTTACAGGGGAGGAAATGGCGCGGTTTTAATTACAACAAAATCGGGATCGAAATCAAAAGGTCTTGGTGTTGAGTTTAATAATAATTTTACGTTTAACAGCATTATTGATTTTCGTGAATTTCAAACTGAATATGGACAGGGAACTCAGGGTAATAAACCAACTACCCAAACGGCGGCACTGTCAACTCCGTCATCAAGCTGGGGTGCAAGACTTGATGGGTCTGATGCTGTAAACTTTCTTGGTAATACCTATAAATATTCCATGGGAACCGATAACTGGGAGAGTTTTTACCAGACGGGGTTGAATAATCAGACCTCGCTGGCCGTTAGTGGCAGCAGCGATAAGGTGCGTTACCGTGTAGGATTATCTAATTTATATAACGGGTCTAATATTCCTAATTCTAATTTAGAGCAGCAGGGAGTAAATGTAAATTCAAGCTATGATATTACAAGTAAGTTACAGCTAACCCTTACTGCTAACTATGTATTCGAACGTGTAAAAAACCGTGCGTTGCTTTCAGACGGTTCAACAAATGTAAACGCTACCTTGATGTATCTGTCGAACTCATTTGATGTAAGGTGGCTGGAACCAGCTGTTAAGGACAATGGAACAGAACTAACTCCAGGCAGTGAACAGTATTTTAATAATCCTTATTTTCTGGCTTATCATCACCAGAATAATACTGACAGGAACAGGCTTACCGGAGGCTTAACTCTTAAATATACTATTTATGATTGGTTATATGTCCAGGGACAGGTGACCCGGGATGGATATATTTTTGATTACAGGAAAGTAACACCTACGGGAACTGCATACGCAAATGGCGGCGAATTAACAGAGTATGAAAGAAATTACCGGGAAATTAATGGTAATTTTTTAATTGGGGCCAATAAAAAGTTTAATGATATTTTTAGCATAAACGCAACTTTTGGCGGAAACTCGCAGGATAATATCAATAAAGCCTATGGGTTGGGCCTATCAGACAGAGTTGGTGAATCGGGCAATGCTGCCTCCCCATTTATAATCCCCTATCTTTATACAGCTACTAATATAGCAAACCGTCCATATGTTCAGCAGTATGCACATTATCGCGTTAATTCTTTATATGGAACTGCTGATTTTGGATTCAGGGATTATTTATTTCTTAACTTCACTGGCCGCCAGGACTGGTTTTCAACTCTTGATCCTCAAAATAACCATTATTTTTATCCGTCTGTCAGCACAAGTTTTGTGTTCAGTGATGCCCTTAAGCTTCCTTCATGGATCTATTCGGGAAAAATAAGAGCTTCATATGCAGAAGCGTCTAATGGAACTACCCCCTATCAGAATTATTTAACTTACGGAATGAGAGATTATACCATCACAGGAAAGTCTGTAGGTATGGTTTCCAATACAGATGTTCCTAATTCCGGATTAAAACCAGTTCAGATAAGCGAAAGGGAAGTTGGGATGAATATTCAGTTTTTCAATAACAGGCTGGGATTAGACGTTGCTGCATACAACAAAAAGACAAAAGATGATATTGCTACAATAACCAGCAGTCTGGCTTCCGGTTACAATGCGGCAATTCTAAATATCGGAAAGATCAGAAATACAGGGTTTGAAGGAATGCTAAGTGGCGTCCCTGTCCGTACAGACAAGTTTACCTGGAATACATCTTTTAACATAGCTGTTAATAACAGTAAGGTTCTGTATCTGGGTGATGGGGTCAAATCGCTTTCTATTAAAGGGGCTGTACCCAGAAATGGCGCAGGCGTTAGTGTAAGCAATGTAGTGGGAATGCCATACGGTCAGATATTTGGATATGCTTATCGCAGGGATGATGCAGGGAATATTATTTACGGAAGCAACGGCGAACCACTGCGTACTACTGCAGTAGTGCCCCTGGGCAGCGGTGTTTACAAGACAACAGGTGGCTTCAGCAATGATTTTCATTATAAAAATTTCACTTTATCAGGATTGTTTGATTTTAAATTCGGAGCGAAATTATATTCAGGGACTAATTTAAGTTTATATGCTGCAGGTTTACAAAAAACAACCCTGCAGGGTCGTGACGGCGGTTACATAGGTAAAGGTATTATGGAAGACGGAAGTGTTAACACAACATCTGTTAATGCTGAAACTTACTGGAAAAACCTTGCTAACTCCAATAATATTGCGGAGGAATTTATTTATGACGCAAGTTTCATTAAACTCAGACAATTGGCTTTGGGTTACACAGCCCCGGCATCTTTGTTTAACAACTATTTTATAAAGGGACTCAACTTTTCGGTAGTGGCAAGGAACCTTGCAACCATAGTAAAACATACTCCTAATATTGATCCTGAAGCAGCCTACAATAACAGCAACGGGCAGGGATTGGAATCTAACGGTTATCCTCCGGTAAGAAGCATCGGGTTTAATTTAAATGTTAAGTTTTAAGCTCTTAAGATAAGCAAAATGAAAAATAAAGCATTATATAGTATAATAGGTGTTTTAGGATTATTCCTGGGGACATCCTGTCAGAAAGGGTTAGAATCGATTAATATTGACCCCAATCATATTAACGGTGAACAAATGGACTTTAATTATATTTTTACTGCGGCAGAGGTTTATACATCAGGAACCGATTGGGATGCATGGCGAAACAGCCTGATCTATACCAGCACAATGATGCAACACCTCGCTTCCACTCAAAGTTACTGGAACGGGGATAAATATACATACAATGACGGTTATAACTCTGCATTCTGGGACCGTAATTATCCAAATGCTGTTACAAATATCGCGGAGGTTGTTCAGGCATTCAAAGATGACCAGAACTATGTTAACGCATACAATATCGCAAGAATTTTAAAGGCGTTTATCTTTCATCGTATGACCGACCTGTATGGGGATGTTCCTTATTCTGAAGCAGGGCTTGGTTATATTTCTAAAATTAACTATCCGAAATATGATAAACAGGAGGATATTTATGCAGACCTGTTGAAAGAATTAAAAGAATCGGCTGAGGCTCTGGATGCAAACAAGCCTAATACCCTGGGAAGCGCCGATCTGATTTACGGGGGAGACGCATTATTGTGGAAGAAGTTTGCATATTCTTTAATGTTACGACTGGGAATGAGAATGTCAAAAGTTGACGCGGCAAAAGCGCAGCAATGGGTACAAACAGCCGTTCAGGGGGAACTCATTGCCAGTAATGCAGACAATGCCATTATTAAACATGATGCTGTAACAAATGACGCTGCCGATGGAAATGGAAAAGTACTTTCCTTTCAGGATCCTAACGCAACACGGCTTAGTAAGACCTTTGTTGATTATCTGAAAAGTACGGACGATCCGAGATTAATTTATTTGGGTACGGTTGCAACTAATCCGTCAATCGCATGGGGATCGCAGGGATTTGATTATGGAGATACCACGTATGCCAGGCAGCTGGGGATGCCTAATGGCTATGATGAATTAGGAGGAGCTACAGATATTTCCCGAGCCTCTAACTGGCCTGGAGATATCAATAAATATTCTATAGTAAACCGGTACACCTTTGCAAGAGTGGATGCACCGACCTTTTTATTAACTTATTCTGCCAATCAGTTCTTACTTGCCGAAGCAGCATTGAGGGGATGGACCACCGGAAATGCGGCGGATTATTACAATACTGCAATAAGGGCCGCTATGCAGCAATTAACTCAGGCAGGGGCCAGTCCCGGAGTGAGTGATAGCCAGATAAATGCTTATCTGGCAGAACATCCGTTTAGTGCAACTAATGGTTTAATACAAATTAATACTCAGTATTGGGTTGCTACGTTCATGGATGAATATGAAGCATGGTCTAACTGGAGAAGGACTGGGTATCCTGAGTTAACCCCCGTAAATTATTTTGGTAATGTTACCGGAGGGACTATTCCGAGACGTTTTACCTATCCTGTCTCTGAAGCTACTATTAACGGTCAGCATTATACAGAGGCAGTATCCAGATTGTCTGACGGTGATAAGATGACATCGCGCGTATGGTGGGACGTTAAATAATTAATATAAAGGCACAGGGAATATAAAACTTTGTGCCTTTACTAATATGTATTTAATCTTGATTATTAAGCTGTTATATTCCCTTTTTATTACTGAAAATAAACTATTTTCTTTCTACTTTAGCCTTTGTTAAATCGATAATATTGCGTTATTAATGACAAGCTTGTTTGATTTTAACTTTATTATGAATGTTTAGATTTTCTGTTTTAGTATTCTTCCTTTTTGTGGAAGTTAATCAACTGCTTTCGCAACCAAATGTTCATCAGCAGTCGGCTGAGTATGAATGGCCGTCAGATCCACTGGTGAAGCAGAAGCTCGATAAGTGGCAGGACCAGAAATTTGGAATGATCATTCACTGGGGACTATATGCCGTACCTGGAATGATAGAATCCTGGGCCCTTTGTTCGGAAGACTGGATAGAGCGTGACAGTACTGTTTCTTACGATGATTTTAAAAAAGGATACTGGGGCTTCAGCAAAGAGTTTAATCCGGTGAAGTTTAATCCCGAACAATGGGCAAAGGCTGGTAAGGATGCCGGTATGAAATATCTGGTTTTTACAACCAAGCATCATGACGGTTTTTGTATGTTTGATACAAAAGAAACTGATTTCAGTATTGCGAAAGGGCCCTTCAAAGATAATCCGCGGGCCGATGTGGCAAAATATGTATTTGATGCATTCCGTAAACAGGACTTTATGATAGGGGCTTATTTCTCAAAACCTGACTGGCGTTCGGAATATTACTGGTGGCCTAAGTATGCTACGCCTGACCGCAATAATAATTACGACATCCGGAAACATCCATGGCGCTGGAACCAGTTTAAGCAGTATACCTATAACCAGATTAGTGAGCTGATGCATAATTATGGGAGTGTGGATATTTTATGGCTTGACGGGGGATGGGTAAGGCCCCTTGAAACTGTAAATGAAGAGGTGAGATCATGGGGCGCTGCTATTCCCGCCTGGAGCCAGGATATTGACATGCCGCGTATTGCTGCTATGGCCCGGAAAGCTCAGCCCGGCTTACTTATGGTAGACCGTACGGTTCATGGCCCTTATGAAAATTACCAGACTCCGGAGCAGAAAATTCCGGAAAAGCAGCTTGATCATCCATGGGAAAGTTGTATGACTTTAGGAAATGCATGGGGATATGTGGCAAATGATCAATATAAATCTGCCGGGGAAGTGATCCATGCACTCGTCGAGGTGACGGCAAAGGGAGGAAGCCTCCTGCTGGGTATAGGTCCTGCCGCAGATGGTACGCTGCCTCCGGAAGTGGTCATCCGTTTGAAAGAGATTGGAAAATGGACTTCTGTTAACGGGAAGGCTATATATAATACAAGGATTACATCCCGGTATCATGACGGTAATACATGGTTTACACAAAGCAAAGATGGCAAGGAAAGGTATGCGTTAGTTTGCCTGAAGGAGAATGAGGCTTTACCGAATGTGGTGGAGTGGACTGATAATATTCCAGCCAGGGGAACAAAAATGAAATTGCTGCAAACCGGTAAGTCTGTGCAGTGGACCGTCAGCGGAGACAAAGTGCGGGTTTTATTACCAGCTTCGCTTGAGGCGGACGGTGCTCTCGCGTTTTCTTTTATTAGTGAAAGATAAAGTGCTGGATTTAAGAATAATGACACTGATCTGCAGCCAGGTAATGAAGCTGCGCTTCTTAACCGGCCGCTGACCTTTCATTTGGTAATGTAACAGACGGAATACTTGTATTTTTTGGTAAAAACCAGGCTAATATAAACTCTGAGATCTGAAAGCGGTAGCAGATATGTATAATAATCACTTTGTTTTAAAGTTTTTATGACGTATGCTTTAAATTTATGTTAATTTCACTACATTCGTCTTGAGGATTGAAACTATGATCTCCTACTCAGAACTATCAGATTTCAAGTTAATCTCTTTATTAGCTGACGGGGACGAAATAGCATTCAGGGAAATATATGAACGCTATAACAGTCTGCTTTTTATTTATGCGTTCAGAAAACTGCACGACAAAGAAGAAGCAAGAGATGTAGTACAGGAGGTATTTGCCGGTTTATGGAATAACCGTTCAAACTTCGTGCTGAAAACCACCTTATCTGGTTATCTTTATAAATGCGTATTGAACAGAGTGCTGAACATTTTCAGGCACAAAGAATTTGGTCAGCAGTATATAGAATCTATCCAACACCTAATGGATAGCGGTTATATTCCTGCCGACAGAATGATCACTGAAAAAGATATCGCTTCGCTTATTGAAAAGGAGATCGCTGCATTGCCTCCCAGGATGCGTGAAGTGTTTGATCTGAGGCGAAAAGAATATCTCAGTAATAAAGAAATTGCCATTCGTCTGAATATTTCTGAGCATACGGTAGCCACCCAGATAAAAAAAGCCCTGAGAGTACTGCGTTTAAAGCTTGGTACCCTGTTTTTCATTGTCGTTTTTCTCTATGCTTAAAGCATTATCCGTCCTGCTAACCATATCTGCCTTTGCTCTCTGAAAAACCACCTTAGTCCGGCGGGTAAAAAACAAATCATCTGATAAAAAATAATTCCGGCAATACCCAATCTCTTTTGGTGATGTGTCTTTATTATATCTGTACCTGATAAACAGGGGTACAGGTTGTTTCGATGCAAAAAAAAGAACTAAATGATCTGATCGCAAGGTTTCGGGAGGGCAAATGTACCGAAGAAGAGGAAGCTTTGGTGAAATACTGGCTTCATCATCTTAATCAGGAAGGAGACTCCGGATTAACGGAAGATGACCTTCTGAATGCCGGTGAAACAATGTGGAATAATATTAAGCCCGCCAGGGAACTGCCTAAGAACCATTCACCATGGTATGCTGCTGCTGCGGCCGTTCTGCTTTTAGCTGTTTCATTTGGTCTTTATTTCTATAAAAATAATTCACATATTCAGTCGGGCCGGCTGATAAGTGAAAATATTGCGCCTGGCGGGAACAAGGCGGTATTGACGTTAGCCAACGGCAAACAGGTTATTCTCAACAGCGCGGCAAACGGAAAGATTGCCGAACAGTTGGGGGTTAGTATCAGTAAAACGGCAGATGGATTGCTTGTATGTACAGCTGTTTCGGATAACCGGGACACAAAGAACAACACCTCTCAATACAATACGATTACGACTCCTAAAGGCGGACAATATCAGATCAATCTTCCTGACGGAAGCAGGGTTTGGCTTAACGCGGCATCTTCTCTTCGTTTTCCATCGTCGTTTTCGGGTAAGGAAAGAAGAGTAGAGCTGAAGGGAGAAGGATATTTTGAGGTAAATCCGGTCCGGGGGCAGGCGGCGGGGATTCCTTTTATTGTGAGTTGTTCAGCCCAGGAGGTGAAAGTATTAGGAACCCATTTCAATATCAACTCATATTCTGATGAGACTGCTGTTAAAACGACGTTACTGGAAGGATCTGTTCTGGTCCACACTGCGGCGCAAACCCCTGGTGCGCCCGGGGCCGTCAAATTAGTACCTGGCCAGCAGGCGGTCTTATCAAATAATGCCCTGAAAGTGGAGAGGGCTGATGTCGAATCGGTAGTGGCGTGGAAAAATGGTTATTTCCGCTTTAACGACGAAAGCCTGGAAAGCATCATGCGTAAAGTTTCAAGATGGTATGATGTTCAGGTAGTATTTGAGAATGAGGATCTTAAAAATGAACCCCTCGCCGGAGTTGTTACACGCTTTGCGAGTGTTTCTGAGTTGTTGAAAAAGATGGAATTGACGGGAAGGGTTAAGTTCGAAATCCATGAAAACACAATTAAGGTTTTGGAAAACTAAAGAATACAGTTAACTAACTAATCCAGACAGCATGATGAAAACAGCAGAAGACACAAGTTAAAAACGGATGAAAAAGCTTAACATATTAAAATCAGGAACACTGGCATGTTCCTGACTAAAGTGTGGTTAAGTTGAAAAATGCTAACAGTCAATATTTTATCAATTAACCTTTATTCAAATGTACAAATATTTTACCCAAAATTTTTGTTATCCGCCCCGTTATGCAAAAAAAATCCTTCGGGTTATGAAAATCACTCTGTTATTGATGTTGGCAGCACTTATGCAGGTAAGCGCTGCCGGGTTTGCACAAAAAGTAACCATTAATCAGAAGCGAATATCCTTAAAACAGGTGTTTGATGAAATCAACAGGCAGACGGGATACAATATACTTTGGTCGCCGAAGCAGGTAAACAGCAGCAAAACGCTTGACGTCAATTTTGAAAAGGCTGCAATCGATGAAGTTCTGACGGAATGTTTTCGGGGTACGTCATTGACGTATACCATAGAAGGAAAGACGGTAGTAATACGGGAAAAGCGACCTGAGAAGCGGGCCGCCAATATCGATATTCCGAAAGAAACTATGGAAATGAAACCTGTGCAGGGAAAAGTGACGGATGATAAGGGACTTCCGCTGCCGGGAGCTACCGTGAGGATAAAGGGAAGCACGAAAGGTACTGTTACGGATGTTAGCGGTGCGTTTACGATAGATGCATCTCCCGGAGATATACTGGTCGTGTCATTCCTTGGCTATGCGTCGGAAGAAATGACGGTTGGAAGTTTGGCAGCGTTGACCATTGTACTAAAGGAAGCGCAGAATGAGCTGGATAGAGTGGTTGTAACTGCTTTAGGAATAAAGAAAGAGGCGAAATCGCTTGCTTATAATGTTCAGGAAATAGGAGCAAAGGAAATCAATACGGTAAAGGATGCCAATTTTGTTAACAGCCTTTCCGGTAAAGTTGCGGGGGTATCTATCAATAGCAGTTCTTCAGGTCCGGGAGGAAGTGTAAGAATTGTCATGCGCGGAACCAAGTCGATAGCGGGAAATAACAATGCCTTATTTGTTGTGGATGGCGTTCCCTTACCCTCATTAAACAGTACGCAACCCAGCGATTCGTTTACCGGTATGGGGCAAAGCGGCGACGGCATTTCCAATATAAATCCCGAAGACATTGAGTCTGTTTCTGTATTAAGCGGACCCTCGGCCGCGGCATTATATGGCAGTCAGGCCGCAAATGGAGTTGTGATAATTACAACGAAGAGAGGTTCGAACGAGAATTTATCGCTTACATTGTCTAACAGTTCCAGCTTTATGAGCCCATTGGTAATGCCTGAATTCCAGAATACGTATGGGTCTGATGTAGGGAGCTATTTAAGCTGGGGAGAAAAGCTCACTACCCCATCTTCATACGATCCTAAAGATTTTTTTCAAACCGGGACGAATATTACCAATTCGGCGAGTATTTCGACCGGAAATGATAAGAACCAGACTTATTTCTCTGTAGCTACGGTGAAAGGAAGCGGAATTATCGATAATAATACTCTTGACAGGTATAACTTCTCTTTTCGTAATACTGCGAAATTTCTTAAGGATAAATTAAATCTTGACCTGGGAATAATGTATATAAAGACAAAAGAGCAAAATATGCTTGCTCAGGGGCAGTATTTTAATCCCCTCGTTCCTATATATCTGTTTCCGCGGGGCGACGATATAGAAAAGTATAAGGTTTTTGAACGGTACAATGTTACCCGGAACTTTAAGACGCAGTACTGGCCCTACGGCGATCTTGGATTTCAGATGCAGAATCCTTATTGGATCACAAACCGCGATCTCTTCATCAACGCCAAAGACAGGTATATGATGAATGCAGGACTAAAGTATGTTATTAATGACTGGATGAATATAACCGGTCGTGTTAACCTTGATAAAAATACCGGGACAAACGAGAAAAAATATTATGCATCTACATCTGGATTGTTTGCAAGTGATGCCGGAGCATACTATAATGATGATATAAATATTCAGCAGGTGTATGCAGATGTTCTTTTGAATATTAATAAATATGTGAACGATTTTTCGATAACAGCAAATGCAGGGGTAAGTATCCAGGATGCGATAAACAAAATTTCTTCTTTTGGGGGAAATCTTCAGAGTGTTCCTAACTTGTTTACTTATGTGAATGTGAATCTGACGGAAGCAACGAGGGGTCAGCAGGGATATCACGACCAGACTCAAAGTGCTTTTGGTACGACGCAATTGGGCTATAAGGGTATGATGTATCTTGACGCGTCGGCCAGAACAGATTGGACTTCTTCGCTGATAAATACCGATCATAAGTACTTTTTTTACCCTTCCGTTGGTCTGTCGGGCATCGTTACCGATATCTTCGGCATACATTCCGATATATTATCTTATCTTAAGGCGCGGGTGTCTTATAGTGAAGTGGGAAATGCTCCTTCGAGGTTTCTTACAATTCCAACCTATCCTATTATGGGAGACGGTTATCCTAATGGAATTACGGCTAAGGCAGCTTCGCATCTCGAGCCTGAAAGGACAAAGTCCATCGAGACTGGTCTGAATTTCATGTTTTGGAAAAATAAACTGAAGCTTGATATTACAGGATATACTTCGTCTACCTACAACCAGTTGTTCAATCCTTCTGTTTCAGAAAGCTATGGAGTGAGTAGCATCTATATTAATTCCGGAAAGATCGATAATAAGGGGATTGAATTATCTGCAGGGCTCAATCAGAAAATAGGGCCGGTGAGCTGGACTTCCAACCTTGTATATTCTCTTAACCGTAATACAATAAAAAGGCTGTTACCGTCCTATACGGATCCGGATCTTGGCGTAACGCTTAAGTTAGATAGCCTTAATATGGGCGGAACCAGCAGCTATAGGATGATATTGGTAGAAGGTGGATCAATGGGAGATATTTATGTGAATTCATTGAAAACAGATGAGCACGGATATATCGCGGTCAATCTGGCGACCCAGGCTGTTACTCCTGACAATAACGGCTTTATAAAAGCGGGTAACACCAATCCGAAGTATACCCTGGGTTTCAGGAACAGCTTCTCTTATAAAAATCTAAATTTAAGTTTTCTTGTAAACGCGAGAGTGGGAGGTGTTGGAGTTTCAGCTACACAGGCCATTATGGATGCTTTCGGCGTGTCTGAAGAATCTGCAAAAGCGAGAGATAATGGCGGGGCCATTGTTAACGGGTATAAAATTCCGGCGCAGCCATATTATCAGACGATTGGCGGTGGCACCTCGGGAATCGGATCAATGTATGTTTATAGTCTAACCAACGTAAGGCTGGGAGAAGTATCTCTTGGATATAATATCCCTTTAAAAAAATATATGCCCTGGGTAAAGGAAGCTAATATTTCGTTAACAGGAAGGAACTTGTTTCTATTTTATAACAAAGCTCCTTTTGATCCTGAGTCAACATCAAATACCGGAACCTATTATCAGGGAATCGATTATTTTATGCAGCCAAGTCTTAGGAATATAGGTTTTGCTGTAAGGGTAAGGTTGTAATATTAAAGATTTTAAGTCATGATAAATCACATTGCTTTTTTTACGAGAAAATTGTCGCTCATCACCCTGATCGTGATGACCCTCAGTGGTTGTACGGATAAGTTTGAGGAGTGGAATACTAATAAGCATCAAGCCACGGATGAGATGATGCAGTACGATAACCTGTCTACCGGTTCTTATTTTGTACAAATGCAAAAAAATGTCTTCCCGATAGCTCAACCGCCTGACTATGGCGACGAAGTATATCAAACGGTTCAGAACCTGGCAGGAGATGTATATTCCGGTTACATGGGAGCGAGCGGCCTGTGGTTTTCCAATTCAAATAATACAACTTACGCATTGACTTCAGAATGGTACAACAGGGCTTTTTCCCGGGCGTTTGTGGGCGTTATGCCCGCGTGGAATAATATCAAAAAATCGGCCGGAGAAGATCAGCCTCAAGTATATGCAATGGCCGCTATTATAAAGGTAGAGGCACTGCACCGCACTACCGATATGTACGGACCGCTTCCATACCTCAATTTCGGCAGCGGAGATAACCCTTATAATAGCCAGAAGGACATCTATTATGCATTCTTTGATGAGTTAGATGACGCAATTGGCATATTGACTGATTTTGCTCAAAAAAATCCTGATGCAACCGTTCTTGAGCAATATGACTTCATTTATGGTGGCAATGTAAAGAACTGGATCAAATTTGCTAATTCGCTGAAGCTGAGGTTGGCAATGAGGATAGTATATGCAGATCCGGAAAAAGCAAGGGCCGAGGCTGAATCTGCAGTCAATCATCCTGTTGGTGTTTTCACTTCAGCGTCTGAAGCCGCAGTACTGCAGCATACCTCGGGTTTTACTTACAACCATCCTTTATACATTATCTGTTTTAATTTTGGTGAAACAAGGATGGGTGGAAATATGGATTCATATCTTAACGGATATAAGGATCCACGAATTTCTTCATACTTTTTGCCTGCATCAGACGGCGTTTACCGGGGTATCAGAAATGGAATCTCTATAACGAATAAGACCGACTATTCGGAAGGGCCTTTTTCCAGACTTAATATAGCTTCTACAACCCCGATATTATGGATGAATCCAGCAGAAGTATATTTCCTGCGTGCCGAAGGAGCTATAAGAGGGTGGAATATGGGAGGTGATGCACAAACTATGTATGAATCTGGTATCAGAACCTCATTCACGTACAGTGGTGTCAGTGGTGCCGACACATATCTAAACGATGCGACAAGTCTTCCATCATCTTATACCGATCCAAAAAATAGCGGAAATAATATCGGTACCGGCAATAGTTTGTTAAGCACGATTACGATCAAATGGAATGAGTCAGCTGCTTTCGAGACCAAGCTTGAGCGAATCATGACCCAAAAGTGGATATCTATGTTTCCTGACGGACAGGAGGCCTGGTCTGAGTTCAGGCGCACCGGCTATCCGAAGGTTTTTCCCGTGGTTATTAATAATAGCGGGGGCCTGATCAGTTCAACAACACAAATACGCCGGCTTCCGTTCCCTTCAACAGAATACCAAAATAATCCGACGGGCGTAGCACGGGGAACCGCATTATTAGGCGGTGCCGATAATGGGGGAACAAAGCTATGGTGGGACAAAAAATAAGATACGAATCAGTCGTCTATAGACTGAATAAAATATTAGAAATGATGAAAACAACATTAGTATATCTATTTCTCTTCGCTGCTGTGGTATTGATGGTAAGCTGCGAGAAACAGACCTCTCCTGAGGCAATCATGGTACAAAATCCCTATACATATGGTGATCAATATTACGGGAACCTCAGGGAGTATAAAAAGTCTGATCACCAGATCTGTTATGGGTGGTTTGCTGATTATTCGCAGACGTTTTCTTATGGCCTTCATTTCCTGGGCCTGCCCGATAGTCTTGATATATGTAGTTTATGGGGAGGGGTGCCTTCCAAACTGGAGAATGATACGTTAGGAGGATATAATCCGCAAGCTTACGATGAAATGCAGTTCATAAGGAAAAACAAAGGTACAAAGCTTGTGGCACCTTTCATTGTTCGAATGAGCAAGGATAACTCCCGGTATAAGGGTTGGTATTCGCTTGATACCAACGGAATAAAGCAGTTTGGTGACTATTTATTGCGTTATGTTCAGGAGTATGATATTGACGGCCTTGATATAGATTATGAACCGGAGGGCGATTTCCTTACCGGAACTAATTTTACTTATTTTATCAAGTATCTGGGACAATTTATCGGGCCTGCTTCAAAAAATCCTGATAAACTTCTGGTGGTTGATTTTTACGGCACGATTCCGTCTGCAGAAACTGAGCCGTATGTTAATTACTTTGTAAAACAGGCTTATGCAGCAGGCTCGGCAACAACACTTCAGAACGGTTACAATAGTATAAGCAGTTGGTGCCCGCCGGCAAAGTATGTTGTTACCGAGAATATCGGTGATTATTGGCAAAACGGCGGCGTTGTATTTACAGAGGTTGATGGAAACAAGCTGACCAGTGAAGGAACTCAAATGTATTCACTCGAAGGAATGGCCCGCTGGAACCCGACACAGGGTAAAAAGGGCGGTTTCGGAGCCTTTTATATGCAGCGTGATTACAATCTGGATCCTCCCTACAAAAATATAAGGCGATGTATCCAGATTATTAATCCGGCTGTACGATAACATGGTTGCACTTTTAAAAAGAATGGTTATGAATCAAAAATTAGTTTATAAATATCTGTTTATCATTATACTCATTGCCGGATCGAGCCAGTTTTACTCCTGTAAAGACGATGAACAATTCGATTTTCCAGGGGATAATATGAACAGGGTATTTTTTCCTATTGAGAATTATACTGTAAATACGTATGATCGGTATGTCTTTTCTGTTAAACATACTCCGCTGGGTAGTTCAGGAGATCAGATTACGATTGCGACTCCGGTTCGGAGTGCACAGGCTGTTTCAGCGGATGTACGGGTATCTTTGGCGATTGATAATTCGCTGACAGAGGCCTATAATGCCGCGAAGGGCACAAACTATAGTCGTATTCCTGATGGAATGGTGGATTTAAATACGGGGCAGCTTACTATTCGTCTGGGGCAGCAATCTTCGGCAGACTCGTTAAAATTCTCCGTTTCTGCAGAAAAATATTCACAACTCACCGATTCAGCCTACCTGGTGCCTTTAGCAATCACTTCGGTAGCCGGGGCTGATAATGCTGCCGTAAGTTCCAACCGGAATATTTTATATATAGTTATAAGAACCTCCCAAACGAATGTATACGACAATACGGTTCTGAATGATATGACCGGTTCCCTGCTTTCCGACAGATCCGGCTGGTCAGCCACACTGAATGCCTCGTTAGATTATGGCACATTTTCTAATATGTTCGATGGAAGAACCAATACATACTGGTATATATCTCCTTCTAAAAAGGTAAGTCTTGCTGTTGATCTTAATAATACATATCCAGGCATTACAGGCATTCGCATTCATACGTCAAGTACGACTTATGCTTTAACTGCTGTAACTATATCTACAAGCGCAGATGGGAATAGTTGGATTCCGCAGGGTTTGGCGACTCTTTCTGCTTCATCCGCTTATCAATATATTAAGTTTTATTCCCCCGTTTCGGCACGGTATATCAAGCTTGATATAGAAGGGTGGCGATCTGCAACTTACATTCGTATGGCCGAGTTTGATGTATATACTTCTAATTAGATTTTAGATTATTATGAAACTAAATAATATAGTATTTATAGCAGCAATTATTTCATGCGTTGTTGCTTTTACAAGCTGTAAAAAGGCGGCGGATTACCGGGATGTTCTTTATTTTACCGGAACGGAACAAACCCCGGCAACGAAGTTTACGATAGACGGACCTGGCAGCATCGGAGTATCTGTTACGTCGTCGGCGAAGCTTAATAACGACCTTAAGATACACATTCAGGTTCAGCCTGGACTTTTGGATGCATATAATAAAGAAACGGGCAAAGCGTACAAATTTCTTCCTGACGGAAGTTATGCGTTATCGACCGATAATATTGTGATCAGGAGTGGTTCAAACGTCTCTGAATCCGCAGCGTTTTCGGTTACTTCAGTGGATAATTTTGAAGAAGGAACCATTTACTGTGTTCCTGTAACCATAACAAGTGTGGAAGGGAACATGGAAGTTTTACAATCCTCGAAAACAATGTATCTTATTATTAACCGGACAATTATTACAAAGGCCGTGAATCTGGCAAATTCCAATTACTTTACAGTAAGTTCTTTCGCTTCAGATCCCTCGTTAAGCAATATCTCTGAACTTACAATGGAATGCCGGGTATACGTTAATAGTTTCCAGTCTGCAAATCCCTATATCAGTTCGGTTATGGGAATAGAGGAAAATTTCCTGCTTCGGTTTGGTGATGTAAGTATCGAAAAGAACCAATTGCAACTGGCCGGCGGATTGATTGACGGGAAAAAATATCCTGTAACAAGCGCTACGAAATTTTCGACCGGCCAATGGTATCATGTTGCAGTTGTGTATAACGGATCATCAGTCAGGCTGTATGTTAACGGAAAATTAGATGCATCGACCGAAGCGCCTAAAGGATCGATAAACTTTACGGGAACCAACGGTACCTATATGGGCGGTTTCCATATAGGGTTCTCAGAAACGGGACGGAAACTGAATGGCTATGTCAGTGAAGCAAGGGTATGGACGAGGGCATTGACCGCAAACGAACTACAGGATAATCTCTGCTATGTTGATCCTACTTCATCCGGTTTGCTGGCTTACTGGAGGTTTAATGATACTAACGCGAGTGGAAATGTCACCGATCTTACCGGTCACGGACATACAGCCGTAGGCGCATCTGCTTCCCCGATATGGGTTGAAGGAGTGAGATGTCCTGAGTAACATTGTAAAAATCGCCTTGAGAAGTCATTCTTTAAGCAATAAGGAAAGAAACCGAAAATAGGATAGGTTATTATCCGGTTGGAAGCACGGGAATACCAAAGGGTCTCCTTTGCTTCTAACCGGATTTGGGTTTTAGAATAAACGACTGTACTACGTCCTTTGACTGGTCGGTATGGTTTGGGAAGCAGTTGGAGCAGGTAACCGAAAGGCTGTCAGCAGGGAATAGATCGGTCCAGGGATTTTTGAAGGAATTCATATTGATAATTTAATTTAATGGTTATTTTTACTGTTGCTAAATCGTTAAAATTTCTGTCAGATGAGTATAGAAGATCAGCAGACCGATGTTGGCTTAACGATGTTTTTCAAGGGGTGTGAACAGGGATTCGCCTTTATAGGGGCTGTTTTCCTAACGAGGAAGGCAACGGGAGGAAAGAATAAAAATGTAGCGGAACAGAGTCAATACTGTATTATTCCGTAATGCAAGGCGTTACTTGTCGGATTGACAAAGTCGTCAGGTACTATAAAAATCTGATTATGGACACAATAGAGCAAATGTCAAATATCTTTAAGAAATGTATTTTCTGTCTGTCTATGGGCCTGGCAGGAACCGTCGCTTTTGGCCAGCAGAAACAACACCAAACGGCAACCACAGCCATAGGAGCAAATCTCACCCGGTATGTCGACCCCTATATCGGTACCGGATTCCATGGCCATGTATTCCTCGGTGCGAATGTTCCGTTCGGAATGGTTCAGCTTGGCCCGGTAAATCTTTCTCAGGGCTGGGACTGGTGTTCTGGTTATCATTATTCAGATTCTACTATTGTTGGGTTTTCGCATACCCATTTAAGCGGAACCGGGATCGGTGATCTGGGCGACATTGCCCTTATGCCGGTAACCGGAAACGTACGTTTTTCTAAAGGAGATCCCGGCCGCCCTGAAAGTGGTTTCGTCTCTTTGTTTTCACACCAGGAAGAGAAAGCAAGGCCGGGCTACTATTCGGTAAGACTAAAACGGTATAATATTAAGGCGGAACTTACAGCAACTGAAAGGGTTGGTTTTCATCGCTATACATTCCCGAAATCGGATAATGCCGGAATTGTTATTGACCTGCGGCAGGGTATAGGCTGGGACCGGCCTGTTGAAACCTATCTGGAAAAAATAAACGATACTACATTGGTAGGTTATCGTTTTTCTTCAGGCTGGGCTAATGATCAGAGGATCTGGTTTAGAATGGTCTTTTCCAAGCCGATTAAAAATTTCGTTGTATCTGACAGTACCGCAGAGAAAGGAGGAAACAGCCTGAAAGGGCCAAATGTATTCGGCAGGGTTAGCTTTGCTACAAGAGCGGGAGAAGTTGTACAGGTAAAGGTTGCTTTATCACCTGTAAGTATCGGAGGGGCGGAGGCAAACATGAATGCAGAACTGCCAGGGTGGAATTTTGACCGGACTGCATTGGCTGCCGATGCCGCATGGAACAAGGAATTATCAAAGGCTTTGATCCATACCAATGATCCTGCAAGGACACGCACTTTTTATACTGCTCTCTATCATACAATGATTGCTCCTTCTTCTTTTAACGATCATAATAAAGATTATCTGGGAACTGATAAGAAGGTATATAAAAATGTTTCCTTTACAAACCTTACCACCTTTTCATTGTGGGATACTTATCGGGCAGCCCATCCCTTATTTACTATTCTGCAGCCTGAAAAGGTGAACGATATGATCAGCACCATGCTCGCCATATATCAGCAGCAGGGTAAACTGCCGGTGTGGCATTTGATGGGGAATGAGACGAATTGTATGGTTGGTAATCCCGGGGTTATTGTAGTAGCTGATGCTGTGGTAAAAGGCTTTAAGGGTTTTAATACCGATCTGGCCTTCGAAGCCATGAAATACTCAGCGATGCTGGATGAACGCGGTCTTAAGTATGTTAAAAAATATGGATATATACCGGCAGACAGTACCGTTGAATCAGTAGCTATGGGGCTTGAATATGCAATAGCAGACTGGGGAATTAGTGAGGCCGCAAAGAAACTTGGCAGGCAGAATGATTATGAGTATTTTAATAAGAGGGGCAACTATTATAGAAATTACTTTGATAAAGGCGCGGGCTTTATGCGCGGCAGAACTTCTGAGAATGGATGGCGTACTCCTTTTAATCCTTTTGAATCAATTCATGGACAGAACGACTATACGGAAGGAAATGCGTGGCAGTATACCTGGCTGGTGCCGCAGGATCCAAAAGGCCTGATCGGGCTTTTGGGCGGCGAAAAGTCTTTTACAGAAAAACTGGATTCCCTTTTTGTAATTCAGGGAAATATGGGAGAACATGCATCCCCTGATATCAGCGGCCTTATCGGGCAGTATGCCCATGGTAACGAGCCAAGCCACCATATTTCTTATCTGTATAATTTTGTTGGTCAGCCCTGGAAAACGGCAGATAAAGTAAGATACATTCTTGATCATCTGTATACCGATAAGTTTGATGGCTTATGCGGAAACGAGGACGTTGGTCAGATGTCTGCATGGTATGTGCTTTCAGCACTCGGCTTCTATCAGGTGAATCCCACAAATGGGATATATGTAATTGGAAGTCCGGTTGTTAACGATGCAAGTTTGAATGTGGGGCAGGGAAAGACTTTCAGAGTTTTAGTTAAGAATAATTCTGCGGCAAATAAATATATTCAGCGTATTGAATTAAATGGCAGGGGGTACAGCAAATCGTATATCCATTACAATGATATCGTCAGCGGAGGAACAATGACCATCGAAATGGGCAGCAAGCCATCGGCATGGGGAACAAAGCCGTCGGACCGGCCTTTATAAGTTATAAGTTATAAGTTAAAAGTTAAAAGTTAAAAGTTATTAAGTGGGGTATGGGAGGGATGAAAATTAAGTAATATTTCTATGTTTGGTAAACCGGGTGTTTTTAAGTGTTTTGCGTCTGTGGTGACGTGTTTAGTCATCGCCTTTACTGCATATGGGCAGAATCGTTACGAGTTAAATTCAGGTTGGAAGATGTCTCCCGTTAAGGAAATCGGGGAACCTGGAACGTCAGTTTCGTTAAGAACGTATTCAACAGAAAAGTGGAAACCTGCTATTGTTCCCGGAACGGTTCTTACTTCCATGCTGGCAAATAAGGAAATACCTGACCCATTCTGGGGTATGAACAACGAAAAGATACCGGATATTTATAATACAGGCCGGGACTATTATACTTATTGGTTTGTAAAGGACTTCAGTGAAGAAATTCCTAAATCAGGCGGACAAGTATGGCTGACGTTCCGTGGGATTAATTACAGTTGTGAGATCTTTCTGAATGGAAAGAAAGTGAATTCAACTCCTTTTAAAGGAATGTTCCTCAGGAAGTCGTTTAACATTACAGGGCTCTTATCAAGCGACGGAAATAACCGCCTTGCCGTTGTCGTTTATCCTCCCGATCCGGTAGGAAACCCGAATGGCGGACAGGGCGGAGATGGTATAATTGCGAGGAATGTATCGCATCAATATGTAGCGGGATGGGACTGGATCAGGCCTGTCAGGGACCGTAATACCGGGATCTGGGATAAGGTGTATATTGAAAGGACCGGCCCTGTTAATTTGAAAGATCCGCATATTGTAACACTTGTTCCCGGCAAACGGAGCACTGAAGGCGCGCAGAAAGCTGCCATTATTAAAGTCTCCGCAGATCTGGAGAATGCATCCGGCAGAAGCGTTGAAGGTGTTCTGCAATATACGCTCGAAGGAAGTAAAATATCCAGGAATGTGAGTATCCGTCCCAAAAGCAGTATTACGGTAGAATTACCCGATTTTAACTTAAAAGATCCGCGTCTCTGGTGGCCTGCAGGATATGGAAAGCAGGACCTCTACGTTACAGACTTGAAATTTATCGAAGGCGGCAGGAATGTTTCAGATAGTGAGACGCTCAGTTTTGGAGTGAGGGAAATACAGACAGAATGGAATCCTGATACAAAGAGTAAACAGATCCTGGTTAACGGGCAGAAGATCTTTATTAAAGGGGGAAACTGGATTATTTCTGACGCGATGCTTCGCTTTTCGAAGGAACGTTATGATGCGGAAATAAGGTATCACCGGGATATGAACCTGAACCTGATCAGGATATGGGGCGGGGCGCTGGTAGAACGTCCTGAATTTTATGAGGCCTGCGACCGTTACGGATTGCTCGTATTGCAGGATTTCTGGATGTCGGGAGATTGTAACGGGCGCTGGTTTGACCCTATGAAGAAGGAAGATCAGTGGACAAGGAGAAAGTATCCGGACGACCATGGCCTGTTCCTTGAATCGGCTGCCGACATGATAAAGATGGTCAGAAACCATCCTTCTCTTGCCATGTGGTGCGGAGGAAATGAAATAACACCCCCTGAAGATATCCTGGTTCCGCTTAGGGATTCTATCCTTCCCAGGCTGGACGGGACAAGGTGGTTTATAGAATATTCAAATTCAGATGAGATGTCGTATAATTTCATCGGTGGTAACGGCGACGGCCCGTATACCATTCAGCCGGTCAGTTCTTTTTGGGAAAAAAGGACCTTCCCTTTTAACTCAGAGATAGGTTCGGTTGGGGTAGGGGATTATGAGTCGCTGGAAAGGTTTATTCCCCAAGAAAATATGAAAGTGCCTGTTCCGAGGCCTGGTCAGCAGCCTTCAGAGGAGGCAGATTCCGTTTGGACCTATCATACCTATACAGGAGTGGGCTATGAGCAATCCATTGAGCCCTATGGGAAGCCAGCAGATATTCGCGACTTTGCAACCAAAGCCCAACTGGTGAATTATGATCAGTACCGCGGGCTTATGGAAGGTTTCAGTTCGCATATGTGGGACTGGTATACCGGAGTGATTATCTGGAAAACACAGAATCCCTGGACCGCTATGCGCGGACAGATGTATGATTATTATCTTGATCCTAATGCTTGCTTATACGGTCTGAGGGCAGGAAGCCGCTCTCTCAATATCATGTGTAACCCTGTAGACGGTATGATAATGCTGGTAAACAATGATTTCAAACCTCAAAGGAATCTGATGCTGGTGATTAAGTCATATGATATTTCCGGTAAAGAGAAAGTGATCACCCAGGTATTTTCTTATATAGAACCTTCTTCTGTAAAAAAGATCCTTTCTGTTAAGAAGGAGCTGGATGCCCTGGGAAAAGAAGACGGAGCTTTTCTGTCTCTTCAGATCCTGGATGGAAACCAGAAAGTACTCTGTGATAATTTTTACTGGTATCCAAATGCAGAAGGTAAATATTCCGGTCTTAATAAGATGAAGCAGGCGGAACTTGTAACAGAAGCGAAAGCTGCCGGGAAAGGAAAAATTGAGGTTACATTAAAAAATCCTGCAGGAAATCCGGTTGCTTTTTTTAACCGTATTTCGCTTTTGGACCCTAAAACAGGGAAGAGGCTTCTTCCGGCTTTTTATGATGACAATTATGTATCGGTGCAGCCCGGAACAGAAAAGATTGTGAATATAGAATATCCTGCTGCTTTAACGGCTGATGTGCCATTGCTTTCCGTAAAGGGCTGGAACGTAAATGAACAAAAAGTGACGGTAAGATAAGGAAATGAAGAAAACTTTATTGTTTTGCCTGATTATACTGTCAACGGGCTACTGTCTTAAAGGGCAAAAAAGGCCCGTTTATAAAGATGCGTCTGCTCCTGTTGAAAGCAGGATAAATGATCTCATCGGCAGGATGACCCTGGAAGAGAAAGCCGGACAACTTTCAGTATTATTAGGCTGGGAAATGTATGAAAAGCAGGGCGCCAAAGCTGGGGTAAGTGCGCAGTTTAAGACAGCGTTGGCAGAGCAGCAGACCGGAATGTTGTGGGCAACTCTGAGAGCAGATCCCTGGACAAAGAAAACCCTGATAACCGGTTTAAATCCTGTACTGGCAGCAAAAGCAACGAATGCACTTCAGAAATATGCCGTTGAAAATACAAGGCTCGGTATTCCCTTATTGCTGGCAGAAGAATGTCCGCATGGCCATATGGCAATAGGTACCACTGTTTTTCCAACTTCTATTGGACAAAGCAGTACGTGGGATCCCGGGCTGATACAACAGATGGCCTCGGCAATAGCTGCTGAAGCGCGGCTTCAGGGGGCGCATATAGGGTATGGGCCTGTACTTGATCTGGCCAGGGAACCCCGCTGGTCGCGTGTTGAGGAAACGTATGGTGAAGACCCTGTTCTTAACGGAGTAATGGGAGTTGCCATGGTGAAGGGCTTTCAGGGAGATGATCTCAAATCAGGGAGAAACGTAGTATCTACTCTCAAGCATTTTGCCGCATATGGAGTGCCGGAAGGCGGGCACAACGGAGGAAGCGTGAGTGTAGGGGCAAGAGAATTACACCAGTCATATCTGTCACCTTTTAAAGATGCTGTGAAAGCGGGGGCTTTATCTGTGATGACTGCATATAATTCTGTCGACGGCATTCCTTGTTCTTCGAACCCTGTACTTCTTAAAGATATCCTGAGGAGAGATTGGGGATTTAATGGGTTTGTTGTTTCAGATCTGGGAAGTATTTCAGGTCTTGTAACGAATCATCAGGTAGTTGCTGATGCTCCTGACGCCGCGGCCCTTGCAATCAATGCCGGTCTTGATGCAGATTTGAGCGGTTACGGATATGGAAAGGCTTTGATTGATGCAGTAAAAGGAGGGAAGGTGAGCCGTGCTGTACTGGATACCGCGGTAGCACGCGTGCTGCGGATTAAATTTAATATGGGTTTATTCGAAAATCCCTATGTTGATCCTGTTAAAGCGGGGAAAGAAGTTCGTAATGCAGACCATATACTGTTGGCACGCCGTGTAGCTCAGGAATCGTTGATCCTTTTGAAAAACGACAATAATATTCTCCCTTTAAAGAAAACACTAAAGAGTATTGCAGTTATAGGGCCGAATGCAGATAATATGTATAACCAGCTAGGCGATTATACAGCGCCCCAGGCAGAAGATGCCGTTGTTACTGTACTTCGGGGAATAAGAACTAAAGTGGGGAATGAAGTCCGGGTAAATTACATAAAGGGATGTGCTGTAAGGGATACGTCTTCTGATGAAATAGCGAAGGCCGTTGCGGCAGCGCGAAATGCAGAAGTGGTTGTAATGGTGCTGGGTGGTTCGAGCGCCAGAGATTTTAAAACGGAATACCAGAGTACCGGAGCTGCCAAAGTAAATGCGTCTGAAGCTGCTGTAAGTGATATGGAAAGCGGCGAAGGATATGACCGTTCTACTCTTGACCTGATGGGGAGACAGCTCCATCTTTTAAAAGAGGTGGTTAAAACCGGCACACCGGTAGTTCTGATTCTTATTGAAGGACGCCCTCTAAACCTTAACTGGCCATCAGAACATGTTCCTGCAATTATCAATGCCTGGTATCCCGGGCAGGAAGGAGGAAATGCTGTGGCAGATGTCCTGTTCGGAGATTATAATCCGGCGGGACGGCTCCCTGTATCAGTTCCGCGGTCCGTTGGGCAGTTACCAGTCTATTATAATCAGAAAAAGCCTGCCCCGCATGATTATGTAGAGGTTAATGCATCTCCTTTGTATTGCTTTGGTTACGGCTTAAGCTACTCTGAATTTGAGTACGATGATTTGAGTATTACAGAAAATGCAAATGATGACAAAGCTTTTGTTACAGTAAAGTTCAAAATCAGGAACATGGGTTTAAGAAGCGGAGATGAGGTGGTGCAGCTTTATGTGCGTGATAATGTAAGTTCTACGGTTAGTGCGGTAAAACAGCTAAAGAAGTTTCAGCGGATACATTTGAATCCTTCAGAACAAAAAAATATTGAATTCAATCTATCCCGTGAAGATCTTATGCTGCTCAATGCTGAAATGAAATGGATTTTTGAACCGGGGGATTTTACATTTATGGTAGGCGCGGCATCCGAAGACATCCGGTTGAAAAGTATCGCTAACATCAGATAAGCAATGGCCGTACCGGCAGTATCGCGATAGCGGAAGAATAATGCAGGAAATCGCTTTTAATAAAATATGTTGAAGAGAAAATATAAAGCACCACCCTTTACCACCCCATAAGTTTCTTCCGAAATTTACCCTTTTTTGGGGCTGGATCCGGTCATCCCAAAAAAAATCAGGCAGAAAGAAACGGCCGTACCAATGCCGCCCCGGGTTCGCCCTCCGGCCGCTGTAAATTTGGTGTTTCTTTCATAGCTTTTTCATCCGGCGTTCATTGTTCTTCCGAAGTTCTTCCGAACGCTATGGAAGAACTTCGGAAGAACAATGAACGCCGGATGGTAAAACAGGCGAAGAACGGGGCCTTTTGAAGCGAAGGCCGGGAGGATATGCGGCCTCTGCAA
>JAATFW010000010.1 GCA_015654985.1 Sphingobacteriales bacterium
TATTTGCTATAAAATGCATAGTTGTCTTTCGGAGCATTTCCACTCTGCCCGTAACCGGCCCTTAAACTGAGATCGCTGATAAACTTAAAGCGCTGCATAAAGGGTTCTCCGGAAACCCTCCAGCGGGTTGATATTGCAGGAAATAAGCCATACCTGTTATCAAGGCCAAACTTGGAATTTCCATCTACCCGCAGGGATCCATTAATGATATACCTGTCGAGATAGCTGTATTGCCCGTTTACCAAAGCTGCTACAGTCCGGGTTCTTCCCGCCGGAGCTGAGATATTTCTCTGGCGGGAAGGATCCGAAGGATCCTGAAGTTCGACAGATGCAGAATTACTTGTTTGTTCCTGGTGCGTATTGCTTGTATTATCATTTGTCTGAAACATCAACAGGCCTGAAAAGCTGTGTTTTTCAGACAATTTTGGTGTATACATAAAACTCGTCTTTGTCTGAATTCCAAATTTATCGGCATCTCCATCATACGCACTGTTAACCACAGTTTCGCTAATTGGCCTGCCTGTTGCAATTTGAGGTAAAAAGGACTTGTTCTTTGTACTCTTAATATCAAACTGCACGTCAAACATTGCTTTAAAAACACTGGGCTTAAGATCATACTGGATGGCAAATACCGGCATGATCCGTTCCTCTGTAACTCTGTTCTTTGCATTATTAAGCATTGCCACCGGATTATAAGTTCCACTGTACGACCCCTGAATATTCTCAACAGGAGATAAATAAACTCCTGTATTATTTCCCTGGGCATCATATTCATACACACCCATATTCGGCATTTTTCTATAGGCTACATCCCTGGTCTCATCAAGGTAGGTTTTATCAGTGGCTGTATGTGTATAGGAAAGGTCCGTCCTGAATCTTATCCTGTCAGAAACATTATAATCCAGGTTAATCTTTGTCGAAATTCTACCCAATCCTGTTCCTATTGAGGTACCGGTTTCTCCGAGATATCCAACCGAGGCATAATACCTCGCCTTTTCTCCGCCCCCGTTCATTGATATGTTATGGTCCTGTTTATATCCCGTTCTGGTAATTTCCGAGATCCAGTTTGTATTATTACTGTAGTTATAGTAATAATATGGATCGCTTGGATCATACTGAAATTCTTTTACAGTTTCAGTATTCAGGGGAACGCCATTACGGTTCATAAAAGCTTCGGGAATAAGCATAGAAAACTGGTTTCCAGTGAGCATTGGAATCGGACTTGGTTGTTTTTGCATCGTTCCCCTGAGCGTATAAGTAACCTGGGGTTTCCCCAGTCTCCCGCGCTTGGTATTTATTATCAGCACACCGTTTGCAGCCCTTGAACCCCAGACTGCAGTAGCAGCGGCATCCTTGAGCACACTGATATCCTGTATATCTGCCGGAGAAATATTCAGCAGGGTTGCATATCCCTGTTCGTCGGCGGTTCCGAAATTGAAATCTTCGGGAACATCCGTATCATAAGGCATTCCGTCGACTACAATGAGAGGATCAGTAGCCCCGTTGATCGTTGAAGTCCCCCTGATCCTGATCTGCATGCCAGCTCCGGGATCTCCCGACATAGCGGCAATATCAACGCCGGGTAACCGCCCCTGCAAAGCCTGATCAATTGATGCTGAAGACATTTCCTCCAGATCTTTGGCATTAATACGTGCTACGGCAGAGGTTGAATTTCTGGCATCAATTTGTAAAAGACCATTACCGGCTGGTTTCCGGGCGGTAATGGCTACTTCGGTTAACTCATTGCTGCTTGCTTCTAATTGTATATTGATGGTAGTCCTGCCGCTGATATTCAGCACTACCGTCTTATATCCAATCAGAGAAAAAGATATTCTGTTGTTTGGATTAGAAATTTTCAGCACGTAATTCCCGTCAATATCAGTTGAAATTCCACCGATGGTACGCTTTTCATTGTCGAGTTCTACTACTGATGCGCCTATTACCGGCTGTTTATCTCCCTTGTCAGTTACCTTCCCTCTCACTACAGCTACTGCAGCCGGTTTTGTCTGCGCCCGGGCATTTTGAATACCGGATACTATCATCAATATAAAAACCAGGCAGCAGAGAGAAAAATCTGTCAATATTTTCTTCATGTTCTGTTTATTAAATTTAGGTTATTACAAATTGGGTTTCAGAAACCCGTCGATTTGGTGAATAACCGCATTATTAGAAAGGTTATTACTTTTGGAGACTATAACATTTACTGATGCACCTGTCATATCTCTAACCTGCATATTATTCGGCTGATTCGTTACAGTCACCTGTGCAGTTTCTCCCCGCTCATTTTGAAATAAAGTAGTAAACCCACCATCTTTCTTACCATCAGGAACAACTATTGCTTTCTGAATGATATGGTACCTTATAAAATTGGTAACCTTGTCCTTATCCTCCTGAGCCGACGGATTTTCTGCCGATGGAAGATATCCGAGAGCGACAGCCTGATTCATTGCTGCATTTGTGGGCACAAACAGAGTATAAAGGGATCCGGATGTAACGCCTAAAATCTCACCGGTGGTTTTATTATATCCGACTGAGTTATTGAGATAATTAAAGAATTTAGAAAAGTCGGATCCGCTTTGAGAGGCAAGCTCCTGAAGATCCAGGCCTATTCCTTTCGAAGCATCTAATAAAAGCCGGTCAATATAGTAAACGGTGCCATTAGATGCGGTCTTCTGTGAGGTGATTGCTGCCTGCTCGCTCTTTTCCTGGTTCCCTTTAGAATATACCGTATTATTATTATACTTGATATACTCTCCGCCGTAAGTTTCTGTTATTCCGCTTCCGCTGAGGCTTTTAATGTCATCATTAATAAGGTGCAGGTTGAGAATTCTGTTAAGTTTGGTCCACGCATTGGTACCTGTAATGGTGGTACCACCTCCTGGAGGTGCATATTCCCACCTGTTTGCATCGAGGTTATAAGTAAACCCAGCTGCTTTTACTGCATCATCTGATACGAGGAACAAGGTATATTTAAGATTTGTATTTATAACCGCGGGCTTAAGGGAAACTGATAAAGCGCGGGTCATTAAAGAATAGCTGGGATCCAGATAAGCTTTTCCGAAAACGGAACTGAAGACATTTGCTTCCTGCACTTTATTGGTTCCATAGAACACTCCGTTACTAAGTACCTTTTTGTCTACAACATCTGCGTCAGGATCAAATAAAGCTCCTTGCCCCTGACTGTTCAGTGTTGACGAAAACTTGCTCGGCCATACCGTTGTAGCCCACATATGGGCATTCAGAAAATCATAAATAACTTCTGCGGGCAACTGGTCAAGAGAAATATAATGTTCGAGTAAAACGTCATTAAGATACTTGGTCAGGGCATCATTGGTTGGAGCAAACATTGAGAAGCCATCGCCCTGAGCATCATTGTCAAAAAGCTTCAAAAAGTTCTCGTTGTTTGGGGAATAAGATAACCCTGCGTTAAATACTTTTACAAGTACATTTTCGGTGGTACCACTTATTTCCTGATATTTTGAAGTGGCGTCAGCATTGGAAAGATAAGAGACCATAAACTTGTCGTATATGTCCTTAAATTTTGAGTAGGCAGTATTTTGAGCCAGGTATTCGTCTATGTTAGGCAAGGGCTCTATAACAGAATTGATTTCGTGGATCACTCCATTCTCTGCTACAATATCTTTATTGACTACTTCTGATTGAGCAACATTAAAACCTGTATAATTAGACGAAGGATAGAAAAATTTATAATCGTACGATGAAAGACCCTTACTTGTGAAATATGAATCCATGAAGTAGGGCAAATATTTGTTATTGTTATCCGCCTTTACATAATACAGGCCCGAAGCATTATTATTCCTGTTAGAAGCCATTACCATCTGAGGCTGATTATTAACTTCCAATTGTTCTGCCCCTTTATAATAAGTAGTCCGTCTTTTAAATGCCTTTCCCGGGTCCCATCCAATGGGAGATTGAACATCAGCAAGATGGTCGGTCTTAAAGGCATTATATACCAGCGAATACTTTACAATGCCAGTGGCTTCCTCTTCTCCTATTTCACTTGCATTGTTTATGCCCTTTTGCTGAAAGTACTTTTGAAATGCTTCATCATTGGGAGCAAAGATGGTCCAGTAACCTGCCTGGCCCAGGATATCCTTGTATCCGGCTTTATCAATGCAGGTAAGAAAACTGTTAAAATTCTTTCTGGCTTGTAATTGTTGATATATTGGTTCAGCAAGCCAGTCGGGTCTTCCGTAAAAATCATCGAATTCTTTCTTGCGACAATCCGAGAACAGAAGAACTACTGATGAAAACACAGCAAGCATTAGTATAACTCTCTTCATATATAATTTGGTATTTTATTGGGTAATTATTGGTTACTTCTGTTAATATGATTCCCTTTATATTCCCGGAGTAATAAAACTCCATGAGATTATAATGAAACACTTATGCATCTAATACATTAATCCAAACAGAATCCGGAGGAGGGAAAAAATGGCTGAGCGTAAATTTTCTTTTCATATTTTATTTAATAATTGGTTAAAACTTTCTTTCTGCTTTAACTACTGATATAGCAGATCAACTGGTTAATGATCTAAGATATAAAGCGCCGAAACTGTCTGCAACCTGTGGCATCCTGCTTAACATAATATGTCAAAAAGACATTTAATTGCACTTAAACAGGGAAATCGGCCATTTATGATGTTGGAGCGCCCTTAAAGCCGGATACCTTAAGAATAGCAAACAAAATTGTTACAAAACAATATGTTCAAAAAAGCTTCAAACAATTTGCGCAATGTTATTTCATTTAAAAATCAACAGTTAACTGAAACCTCCGGGGCAGGCCTGCAGCATCGCGTTAATTTTCAGAAAACTTTTATTGCGCACCGGGAGGAACGTTTGGGATGTAAACGGGGGAAGAGGATATATATAAGAGGCCGTCCAATATTTTGAACAGCCTCTTGTTATTAATCCAGCTTCAGAAATGACAGGGGTTTAAGATATTTTCTAAAGTTGTTTAGTTATCTTATTGATCCGGATTATATAAATCTGTTGCTTCTTAACCTGCTAAAGTTACTTCGGGTATTATTTGTTAATACTAACAGCATAAATCTGTTCAGTGCCTTCAAAATTAGCCCTGAAAATAACCCATTTACCATCCGGCGAAAAATGGACGTTTGGTTCTAATTTATAATTATGCTTTTTCATATTCACCAGCCTCTCAGATTTAAACCGGTTTCCATCAGGCTTAAAAAGGTATATCCACATGCCATTTTCTGCTTTGGCAACCTGAGTAGGATTGCCGCCGTCTCCCGTAAATAAATTTCCGCCTTTAAAGACATTGTAATGGATAGACCATTCGTCGCGGCTTAACTGAAATGAACGTTCTTTACCTGTATTAACATCGGTTCCTGCCAGGTAAAAAGTTTCTCCGCGGGGTTTCTGCAGGTCGAACCATATGACCGACCCATCGGGGCTGAAAAATTCATGGCCCGCTATTTCCATATCCATAGATCGCTTATGCATCAGTTTTACCTCGCCACTGGCAACATTGATGGTCCAGATACGGTCAACTTTATGCCAGGGTCCCTCATGACAGAACATAAGCAACGAAGGATTTACCGGAGAAAACTGGACATGACCCAACCAGGTATTTTCTGTATGAATTTTTTTTAATTCACCTGTTTTAATAGTTACAGTAAATAAGGTGTTGGGTAAATGCGCATCATAAATCCTGTTAAAATAGTCATGTTTTTCGGGATATTGCTTAGATATGTTTTTTTGTTCATCCGTAGCGTATGTGCCCGCCAGCATACTGGCATCAGCATTCAGCGTTGTAATATTGGCTTTGAAATCTGCAGGAAAAACGTATACCAGCCTTATTTTCTTAGTAGTAGCAGATACCGCAAATACACTATCCCCGGTTTGATAAAAAACCTCACCGGTTAAGGGGGAAACTATTTCTGCTCCCTTCCGTGAAGATGAATTGGTCAGGGCCGTTGTTTTCAGGGTATTCAGGTTAACGGTATAAACCTGCCTGTTCCCAGCCTCATCGGAGTGGAAAAAAGCCATCAGATCCGGCTTCAAAAAGGGGTTATTATGAAAATAGAAACTGGCGCTGCTTCCCGGTAAACGGGATAAGCGGATGATCTTATGTCCGGTATCTTTATCAATCCACTCATTGGGCATTGGGCTCACGGAACCTGTTTCCAGTATTTTTTGTGATCTGGCAGCGCCGGCCAGCAATAACATGCCCGTCAGGCAGAGTACTAACTTATAATTTCTGAATGCTTTAGGGACTGCTGTCCTCCTGTTATTTTTAACTGTCATACTTATGGATATAATTGGTTTACTATCTTGAATCCTAAGTAAAGGTAATGGCGGGGCCTACCGGCTGCAACCTGCCGTATCCTGCTTTTTATGTAACAATAATGAGTCAATATTCAGCGATTTTATAGGGGCGATATTCTTTGAAGGTTCAGAAAAGGATAAGAGGTGCTTTTTATGGCTAAGAGCAAACTAAAAGCCCGAAGAATAATATACCATGAAACCATCATGGCTTTTGCGGATATTCAGACCAAATGAAAAACAGTGCAATACCGGTATATAATATACCGGCATGCACTGTCCAACAAACCTGGTTAACAACACTACCAGTTAGGATTTTGTATTGCCTGCTTTTCGTCAGGAGTTAAAGCCTTTCCGTCTTTCTTTATTGCATCAAGGAAGCTTTGCGGGATAGGCCGCAGATTATGTTTGTTTTCCAGCGGTTGCGCTTCATCATTAAATGCGGTGGCCCGGGCTACCAACGTTTTGCTACGGGCCAGATCTTCCCATCGCATCAGTTCTCCCATTAATTCCCTGGAGCGTTCGTTTAATATGAAATGAAGAAATTTATCTGCATCTGAAGATGCACCAACTTTATCGTAGAATTCACGGGTTGAATTGAAAATATCATTAGCACTGTTAATGTGGAGGTTAGGTAATGAACTTTCTGTTGTTGCCGTCATATTGTTAGATTCATAATAAGTATTTTTATCAGAATATGAAACAAAGGCTGCAGTATTAGCTGCTGCATTATTCTTGTAAGCAACTCCACCGTCAACATACGCCGAACGATCCTCGCCTTCTTTATAAGATGCACGATCACGAACCTTATTAATATAGGGTAAAGCTCTATCATATTGCCCCAAGCGCCCGTATGCTTCTGCTGCAATCAGATAAGTTTCTGCCAATCTGGCCAGAATTCCATCACGCCGGCCAAACTGGTTTGCCACATCGGCACGCGAGCCATCCATAAATTTAGAGAGAGCTACAAAACGGCTCACCACTGTGGGATCTGTGGTGCTTATGTAACCAAAATTCCCATGGATACCTTTTAGACTTTCGCTCTGGCCACTGAAATATCTGACAAACATATGAGGCGCCCTATAATTAATATTGTCTGCAGTGTACCGGCTGTCGCCGGCGTTGTTCACAATATACAGAATTGATTCCTGCCCGCCGGCGAATTTAGGCTGCCCCACCAAAGCAGGAGTTGGAGCATATTGAGCAGTCCAGGCGGGAGCTGAAGCCGGCCTGTTACACAGATAGCGGGTTTTAAAACTCTTCCAAAAACGCGAATCATTAACACGGTCGTATACATCCAGCGCATAATTGGTTGAGCGAAGACGCTGAAATTCCCTGTCGCCGGGAATATCACGCTGCATTCCGGCCATATTCTGGTATACCGAAGGATAGTATAAATGAACCTGGTTCCCATATCGTCCCTGGGTGGTAGTATTATCGGAAAACTGTGCCGACAAAATTATCTCGGGAAGTGTTTCGTTAGGACCATTCACGGCTGTATAGTTCCACAGGTCACTGAAATTATCAGCTAATCGGTGGGGGCTGTTATTTATTACGTCATCGGCATATTTAATGGCATTTTCCAGATCGCTCTGCTTAGTAGCTCCATTCCAGTCGCTATATAACTCACTGGCACGATATAAGTAAACCTTTGCAAGAAAATGAGCAGCAGCCCATTTTGTAATCCGTCCGGTTTCTGCTGGTGCAGCAGGAAGTAAACCATACGCAGTAGTAAAATCACTTATAATCTGATCATAAACCTCCTGTGCAGTATTGCGGGGAAATTCAAACTGAAGGGATGTAGATTGTGTTAGTTTTAAAGGAACGCCTCCAAATTGTTTTACCAGTTTAAAATAATCAAAAGCACGCATAAAATATCCCTCTCCCATACGTGTATTTTTGTTTGCCCCATCTCCGTAATAAAGAGGGACATTCTCGATAACAATGTTTGCTGAGTTAATATTACCATACATGTTGTTCCACACAGAAGTAATGTCGCCCGTTTGGGAATTTAAATTAGCATCATACGAATTCCACATCTGCATGGTACGATCGCCACCCACACAAAACTCATCTACACCGTAGTTTGTTGTTGAGTAAGCCCACTCATAATTAAAATGAAACCTGAGGCTTTGGTACATCCCGGTTACCAACCCGTCAAGCCCCTCAGGAGTTTCGAAATCCTGTGTACTCCTTGAAGTGACCAGGTCCTCCTTTAAAAAATCTTTTGTACAGGAAGATGGTAAAATCATACATCCTGCCAGTACGATAATGCTATATAATAATTTTGAAATACTGTTCATGATATTTTCATTTAAATGTTTCCGTATATTAAAATCCAACATTCAGCCCAAATACGAAGCCCCGGTTAAACGTCGAGCCTCCCAGATCGGGATCAATCCAGTTAATTTTAGAATAAATCAATCCGGGATTCATTACCTGTGCATAAATCCTTGCATTTGAGATGCGGAGCTTATTACTAAAGGACCGGGGGAGGTTATATCCCAATGAAATATTACGAAGTTTAATAAAAGAAGCCTCCTGGTAATTCATTGCACTTTTATAAGGATCGCCGGAGGCGCTGCCGTAGTTAGGTGCCGGATAATCGTTAGTAGGGTTGTCAGGAGTCCAATAATCCACTAAGCGCTGGGCAAAGCGCCCCTGCAGCGATTCGGCCCCGGTAGCTATTGTGAAGCCCCAGCGTGCATACAAGAAAAAGGAAAAATCCCAGTTTTTATAAGTAAATGTATTGGTAATCCCAGCCGTCCAGTCCGGATTTTCATGCCCAACAATCCTCCGGTCATTATTTGCATCAATCTTATGATCTCCATTCAGATCTG
The DNA here is from genome assembly GCA_015654985.1 of Sphingobacteriales bacterium. Classification (GTDB taxonomy): domain Bacteria; phylum Bacteroidota; class Bacteroidia; order Sphingobacteriales; family Sphingobacteriaceae; genus Arcticibacter. The sequence goes on from JAATFW010000010.1 coordinate 9,150, forward strand.
CGACCCTAATGGTACCGGGAGCAAATTGATGCCCTCCGGTGGTATTAAATGTTTCCATTTCCGCCTTATCAGCGTCTGTATCCTGCCATATGCCCACTTTTACATAGTCATAAAATATATTAAGCCTTTCGTCTATAAACCATAAGTTATTGATATCGTCCTCATTTCCGTTAGCCAGACTCACAATCCGGTCTCTGTTGGCAGAAAAATTCAAAGTGGATGACCAGTTAAAATCTCTTTTCTTAATATTAACCGTGTTGAGTGTTAAATCAATTCCTTTATTGGCTGTGGAGCCGATATTTGCAAGACTTGTTGTGTACCCCGTAGTAGAAGGAATACTCATTAACATCAACAGATCATTGGTTTTGGTGGTATATGCGTCCAAAGCACCGCTAACCCTTCCTTTGAAGAAATCAAAATCAACACCCAAATTCCATTGTGTGGTATGTTCCCATCCCAGATCATAATTCGGCATCGAAATAACATTGGCGGCTGCAAGAGAAGGATCTGAAGACACATAACCGGGCTCTACAGTACTTCCCCAGGTATAATATAAAGTTGACACAGGACCTTTTGTAGTATACGGGGAAACAGATGCATTCCCTGTACTGCCAAATCCAATCCTGAGCTTTAACAGATCTATCCACGACGTACCTTTCATAAAGTTCTCCTGATCCAAACGCCACGCAAGAGCAAGAGAAGGGAAGAAATCCCATTTATGCCCTTCGGCAAGCTGCGACGCCCCATCCCAGCGAATTGACGAAGTAAGCAGGTATTTGCTGTTAAAATCATAATTAAAACGGGCCATGTATGATGTCAGCGAGTTTTCCGTTAACCCCGATCCAAAAGAATATAAACTGCTTACCGAGTTGAGACTGTTCCATTTCTGACTGGTCCAGGGAAGATTTCTCGCTACCATTGAAGATGTTTCTTCACGATAGGAGGAAGCGCTTTGGAGCAGGGTAACCCCCAGATGATGTTTTTCGGCAATAGTCTTATTATAATAGATCAGGTTGTCCAGCGTCCACGCTAAACGGGAACGCTGATTTAACTGGGCTTCATTATAAGAACCCGCTTCTCCGGCCCCGGTATTAATAGAATTTTTGTCCGCCCAGCGTCCGTTTCGCCAGTTATAAAAATCCGGTCCGAAGTTGACCCGGTATTTCAGTCCGTCCATTATGTTAACTTCGGCATAAAGGCTTCCCATTGTTCGCAGCACTTTGCGCTCATTTATATTATATTTATCTTCACCTATTGGATTTAGGATATTAATGTCGCCTCCCGGCAGATTAATGCGGTTACCATCATCATCATATGGGACAGCATAGGGAAGCATTCCCTGGGCTGCAAAGTAAAGATTTCCAGGCCCCGTAACATTGCTGGTTGCATATCCATAATTCTGAATACCATACGTAGCCGTTATATTTCCACCGAAAGAGAACCATTTTACAGGATTAACATCTACACTGAACTTTCCGCTGAAACGTTCATAATCCTGCCCAAGCTGGGTCCCCCCTTGGTTTAAATAGCCAAAGGAACCGTACCCTTTCAGCTTATCTGTACCACCGCTCGCACTCAGGTTATGATCATAGGTAATACCCGTTTTTAGTACCATATCCGTCCAATCAGTTGTAGGCACTAAACTACCATCCCAGGTACCGTTCTGCCAGCCTTTGACAATGTTTCTCCAAGCGTATCGATCCATAGAAAAAATAGCCGAATCAAGAGCCCTGGTAGGAGTGTAATATTTATATGCATCACGACGAAATTTAACATATTGAGCTGAATTCATCATGTCCGTACGGTCATACATATTTTCAATGGTAGTTGTTCCAACATAATTTAATGACAGGCTCCCCTGTTTACCTTTCTTTGTAGTAATCAAGATCACACCATTTGCTCCCCGTGATCCATAAATAGCTGTAGCAGAAGCATCTTTTAGTATATCAATAGTTTCTATATCGTTTGGATTAATGGCTTCAATTCCACCTGCAGCCAAAGGAATTCCATCAACGACGTACAATGGGTCACTTGTTGCATTGAGTGAACGCACTCCCCTGATCAGAACTCTACCCATCTCGCCGGGACGTTCATTTGATGTGATGTCTACGCCCGCCGCCTTTCCCTGTACTGCCTGTAAAGCATTCTGTACCGGTCGTGACCGAATTTCCTCTGCTCCAATGCTTACTACAGAACCTGTTACATCGGACTTCTTAACTATATTATAACCAACAACAACTACTTCATCTAACGCTCTAACATCTTCTTTCAGTTGAATGTCAATATGGGTCCGGCCGTTAATGGGCAATTCCTGTGAAGCAAAACCAAGATAAGTGATCACAAGAGTGCCGCTTACATAGGCAGATGGTATGGTCAATTTATAATTTCCGGCTATATCGGTGGCTACACCCAGACTAGACCCCTTAATTTTAACACTTACACCAACAAGTGCCTCTCCGGAAGATGACGTTACCTTCCCGGCAACAATAATATCTGCAGCTTCGGATAATTGTGAGGTAAGTGCTTCCATCTTTTCCATCGCCTCCTTCCTTTTCATCTTACTCAGAACGATCTGGTTATTGACCACATCATACCTGATCCCTCTTTCATAGAACAGAGAATTCAGTATTTCTGATAACCGCTCCTCATCAGCTTTTACAGAAACTTCCTGCTCTATATTGATCAGGTTTCTGCTATATACGAATTTGACATTTGCAGATTTCTCTATTTCTGCCAATACCGTCTTCAGGTTAGACGATGTCAGGTCGATGCTGACTGTATTATTTAATATACCCTGCGCTTTGCCTGATCCCGCATAGGATGCTCCGCTCAGAATAAACAATACGACCAACTGACTTAAGGTAATTCTCATAATATACAACAAGTCTTTAGGGAGTTGTAAATAAAATTTCATAATTTTAAATGTTTTATTTTAACGAATGAGACAATAAAAACCCTTTGCACGTGAGTGCAGTAGTTCCAACTATAGGTTTTGGTTAAGAAGTGCCGCACACTTCTTAACTTTTTTAATACGGTTTCTTATTCTTATCTATGTCATATATAAACTGGTTTTAATAATTGGATTAATTTGGTTTTTAATTGCTTTTAATGAGTATTTTTTTCTCAGTTATTTCATAGTTTACATCCAGAGACCTGCTTATCATTTCCAGGATTGCCGGTAAATTCTGACCAGTAAAATCTGCCTTTAAAGTATAATTCCTGATTACAGGATCTTCAACATTAATTTTAACATTAAACCTGGCGTTCAGAGCTTCTGCAACTTTGCCTATCGGTTCATTTTCAAAAGAGATGCTCGTTTTTTCCCAAATCCTCAGGTCTTTGCTGGTTTCCTTAACCTGTATCATTGTTTTACTTTTCTGGTTGTACATTGCTTTTTGTGCAGACTGAAGAATGACACCTTTTTGCTCTGAAGAGCCTTTTTTCGGAATGTATACATACACTTTTCCGGTAACAACGGAGATTTCGGCCAGACCTGAATGGCTCAATGCCTTCACATTAAAACTTGTTCCCAATACCCGTGTCCTTAATTCACCTGTATAAATAATAAAGGGATGACTGGCGTCATGCTTCACATCAAAAAAGCATTCTCCCTCTAAACGGACTTCCCGGTACTTTTCTGAGTTTTGGAGATAACTGATGTTCGTATGAGGCTTAAGCCATGCACTGCTGCCATCAGGGAGAATGTAATTCTTTAATTTATTCGAATTATTAGAAAAAGTGAGAATTCCTTTTGCATTAGTTGTTTCAGGCCTTAAAGAATCAATTTCCGGAAGAAAATAATGAACAATAGAAAATACAATGATAACCGTTGCGGCAATTAACGCTGCCGAATAAAATAGTCTATGGACCTTATTTCCTGATTTTTTTACAGAAGAGGGTAAATTATATCCAAGATTACTCCGAATGCTTTTAAGCATTTTTTCTTTGATTTCTTTTTGCTGCGCCGGCGAAAGTGACTCAACAGGTTCGGGAATATCTTCGAACGATGCATACCAATCGTACAAAAGCTTTACTTCTTCTGCATTACACCTATTCATCAGATACTTTTCTATTAACTCAGGAGATATCTTTGTCCTCATATATTGAACGTAAGCTTATAGTCAGTTTTATGTATAGTGAGTTAAAACAGGAATACCCCCTACGCAGGGAAAAAAATTCTTCAGATAAAGAAAAAGGGAATAATGACACAAATAGGCTACACAGAAATCTATTGTTAAATTATACGTAATAAGTCGTAAGGTACTAAGTGTAAATCGCCTGAAATCTTTTGTTTTATAAACGCAATAGCCAGTTTGTCTTAATATAACACTAGAGCCAGGTATAAATCAGCAACCACAGAGAGGTGAGATATTTTAGGTTTACCCGCAATATTCTCAAAGCCTTTGTAAGCTGGTTTTCAACAGTCTTTTCTGAGATACCTAATACGGAAGCTATCTCTTTATTAGATTTATATTGTTTACGGCTAAGTTCAAAAACGGAGCGACACCTGCCGGGAAGATGACTGAGTTCAGCATCTAAATTTTTCCCAAGATCGTGGAGGGCTATAACTTCTTCTGTAGAATTGTCATAAATACTTACCTTACCAAGAGCAAATTCTTCATAAGATTTCCGGCTATATTCTTTACTAAAATAAGCAAAGACCAGATATCTCACCGAACTGTACAAATAATTTTGAAAAGAAGTATGAATAACAAGTTTTTCCCGGTTGAGCCATAAACTGGTAAAAAGTTCCTGAACTATTTCTTCAGCAACTTCTCTTACTCTGATCCTCTTAAAAGCACTTGAGTACAATTTGCACCAATACCTGTTATATAGTTCTTCGAATGCTTTAGTATCTCCCTCCCGGCAAAGATCTACCAGATTCTTATCAGATAATTCATCTAAGTGCCTCATAGTATAAATCGTAGGATTAACATTTTAAAACGTATATGAGGGCCCTGTCGTTAGTTCTCCCGCATTAGGTCTTATAATATTTTGGTCATCTAAAAATAAGTGTACCTTAGGCACTTCTGCAACCTGTACTGTCCTGCCCTGGAATAAGGAGGAAGGAATTTTTAATCTATCAAAAACACCGTCATACTTCTTGGCCCATGGGCTCCGAGCACCAGTGACTGTTCAATATCTGCTGTTTTGGAAGGCCCTGCGATAAAAGCACCGAAACCAGGGTTTCGGTTACCCAGAATCTGATAAGCTTCGTGCATGTTCCTTACTATATCCTTTTTGCTGACTACCAGGGCCAGATGCTGACAGATAAAGGGAAGGATCCGTTGCATCATCTTGTCCTCCGGGAGCCATAAAGCTCCGTTTTCGGCAACTCCGAGTTCTGCCTGAAGAACAGCAAGATTAACATCGTTTAAAGAGTGCGGGTCGGGATCAGTTAACCGGATTTCTGCTATATCTGCCAATTCTGTAAATGAAGATACGATCCTGCCGGGTAAAAAAAGTTTTGCTATTGCCTCTTTTATTTCATCAAAACTGCTCACGGGGAATACCCTGCTTCCTATATTAGTAGCTATTAAAGTGAAGTTTTCCACGGGATCCAGATTAACGTCAACGGGGAGCTCCAGTTGAGGCAGTGGTTTTAAAGCCGGTTGATTAGCCTTTACCGATGATAGTATTTTTTCTCTGCTCGACGTCATTTTTTGTTGCGGGTTGAATGTTGTGGGTTACGGGATAAAACAATATGCATATTCTATTTTATCTGTTCAAAATCCGTTTCTTATTTGCTGCCCCGGTTCTTAGCGTACCATTCCCTGAATGATTCCTTTGGAGGCACGGGCATTTCCCGCGATTTGTACCATGGGTTCAGCTTATTATTGACTAAAAAAGGCAGGGTCTTCATTACCCAGCGGCCGCTTTTGCCGGCAAAGGCAAATAAAGCAGGAAAAGAAAGCACCCACGTCATTGTTTTTATGCTTACCGATTTCACATTGCTTACATACCCTTCCTTTACCAGTACCTGGCGCCATTTATACAACTGATCGTGAATATCTATTTTTACCGGACATACATTAGAGCACGAACCGCAAAGAGTTGAAGCAAAGGGCAGGTCGGCAAATTCCTTCATATCAAGGTTTGGGGCCAGGATAGAGCCTATAGGACCGCTGATGACAGAATGATAGCTATGGCCGCCGCTTCTCCTGTAAACAGGGCAGGTGTTCATGCACGAACCGCAGCGGATACATTTAAGGGAATTCCGGAAATCCTCCCTGCCTAACTGACGGCTCCGGCCGTTATCAACCAGAACGATGTGCATTTCCTGCCCCGGGCGGGGGCTTTTAAAATGGCTGGAATATGTTGTTATTGGCTGGCCGGTAGCGCTCCTGGTAAGGAGCCTCAGGAATACGCCTAAGTGCTTTCTTTCAGGAATAATCTTTTCAATTCCCATGCTCGCTATGTGCACCTCTGATAAATGGACTCCCATATCAGCATTTCCTTCATTTGTACAAACCACAAATTCGCCGGTTTCGGCCACTGCAAAATTTACACCTGTAAGCGCCACCCTGCGGGTAAGAAAAGTATCCCTGAGATGTTGCCTGGCTGCTTCAGTAAGTACCTGGGGATCAGACTCTCCTTCTGCAGTTCCAAGGTATTTATGGAACAGCTCGCCTATTTCCTCCTTTTTTTTATGAATACAGGGGAGTACAATATGGCTTGGATGCTCTTTTCCCAATTGAACAATACGCTCGCCAAGATCGGAATCGATCACTTCTATTCCGTTCTCTGTAAGATAATCATTCAGATGACACTCTTCTGTAAGCATTGATTTACTCTTCACCATTCTCTCCACCTGATGCTTCTTAAGGATTGAATGAATGATCTCATTATGTTCCTTTGCATCGGCGGCCCAATGAACGGTAATGCCATTGGCCAACGCGTTTATTTCGAACTGTTCAAGATAAGCGCTGAGATTTGAGAGTACATTGTTCTTTATCTGTGAGGCAGTTTCACGCAGCCACTCCCATTCGGGAATTCCATGAGCCATCCGGTCTCTTTTCTGCCTGATAAACCATAGTGTTTCATCATGCCAGTTGACTCTGGGCTCATCAATATTAAACTCTTCGGATAATGCCGCGTGATCTTTCATAAGCTATTTAAAATTTCAGCGATATGCATCACCTTCACATTACTTTTCTGCCTGCGCAGGATCCCTTCCATATGCATCAGACAGGAGAGGTCAGCTCCGGTTATATACTCAGCACCGTTATGGATATGATCGGCAACGCGGTCTTTACCCATTTTGGAAGATACAGCCTCTTCAGCTACGCAAAACGTCCCGCCGAAACCGCAGCATTCATCCACCCGGTTGAGAGAAATAAGTTCTATCCCTTCAACCATATTCAAAAGCTGTTCGGGTTTTGAAAACGGGGGAGCAACCAGCTCACTCATTTGCGACAGATGGAGTCCTCTCAGCCCGTGACAGCTTTGATGCACGCCAACCTTGTGCGGAAATCTTGCTTTCAGGTCTTTTACTTTTAAGATGTCTGTCATGAACTCTACCAGTTCATACACCCTGGTACGCAGGATCTTAGCATCGTCAGGATGCTTTTCCGAGTGAAGATGATCTTTAATATGAAGGGCACAACTGCCCGAAGGAACTACCACATAATCAAACCCTGCAAAATTCTCTGTAATAAGATCATCACACTCTTGTGTGAGATGAGAAAAACCCGAATTGGCCATTGGCTGGCCGCAACAGGTCTGCCGCGAAGGATAAACCACATCAACTCCCAGCTTTTCAAGAAGCTGTAGAGTTGCAATGCCTGCCTGGGGATAAAACTGATCTACATAACAGGGTATAAATAACCCAACTGTCATATCGTTAATTCTGATGCTGAATAATATTTTAAATCTATAATACTTGAAGGAAGCGGACTAGAATTCCAGTGATTATGCAGGGCAAGGGCGGCGCCAATTGATGTCGCCTGAGCCACCGAGGCAGCAAAAACCTCCATTTCGGGAAATGCGACAGCCAGCAGATTCATATATACCGGATTCTTACTGAATCCTCCGTCAACAAATATACGCCTTACATCAGTGCCGTTCAGCACTAATTTTGTCGATTTTGTCTGCATTTTCAGCAAATCAATAATTAACTGGTGATAGGCTTCTTCCTTAGACGAGAAGGCGGAAAGATCGCGGTTTTCGAATCCGGAGGCGATGAGGTTATCAGAATGCCTTGAGGGTTCGATAATATCGCTGCCCGCCTGAAGCCGGGCGGCTGTTTCAGAATTATATTGTATCCGGTTATAAAACCCGGTTGCTGCATTAAAATGAGATGCTATTCTTTTACATTGCTGCTCATGTTCGTTTCCGGCGAACAAACGGGAGGCCTTTACAAAATCCTGCCGGAAGCTGATGTAACAAAGGCAATCGTTCTTCAGCTCTTCCTCAGTAAGCGGTGAAGAATTAAATGCATTTAAACTTACGCACCATGTACCGGTGGAAAGCAATACAAAAGGTTTCTGAAAGCTGGCAATAAAAGGAATGAAGGCAGCAGAGCTGTCGTGAAGACCTACTCCCGCAAAGCGCTTTCCACCCTCAACCGTCACTTCAAGTGCTGCATCTGAGGGATACAGAGGAGCAAGTTTCTCAACGATGCCCTCCTCCTTTACCCACTGGTGATAATCTCTTTTGGTAAAATCCCATAAACCCGTATGACAGCCAATACTTGTAATATCGCTGTATACTTTGCCTGTAATCAGATAGCTAAGATATTGCGGAAGGTGAAGCGAATATTTAATCTTTTTAAACAGTTCGGGCTTTTCATATTTTAACCGGTATAGCTGCATGCCTGAATTCAGGCTGCCAAGTACTGGCGAAGCGGTTTCGGCCGACACCTTTAATTCTCCGCCATACTGATCATAAAACTGCTTTTTCAGCTTTTCAGGGTAGGGCTTCAGATAATTATAAAGAGGGGTGACCGGATGACCGTTTTCATCAATATGAACAAAACTGGCTCCATAAGCCGAAAAGTTGACGGCTTTCAGATCAAACTCCTTCAGCTTTGCCAACTCCTGAAGCCTTTCCCTGATCCAGGAGGAGAGAAGATTGAGGTCCTCGCAGGGATCACCATCTTCATCAGTTGTCTCTTCAAAACGGGCGGACCTTTCTAATACGATCTTATATTGTTCATTAAAGAAGAACACTTTCTTGTTGGTTTTCCCAACATCAAATACTGCTATAACCGGAATTGCCATGTTAATTAGTTATGAGTGATGAGTTATGTGTTATGAGTGAAGCATGGATCTTATTCAGAAGCATTCATCACTCATAACCCATCATTCATCACTGCTTATAGTCCTGTCGCTACTGTCTTCAACCCTCTCTCGCCGATTAACTTTTCTCTCACTTTCAGTTCCCTGAACAGTTGAACGGGATTAATAGCGGCGTTACTGCGTAACCGGGCCTCAGATACCAGGGGACGTACATCTGTGCGGAAGGCACTCTGAAGAATTTCCTGGCAGCGCACCACATCGTTTTCCTGACGGGCCTGCTCCAATGCTGCGGTATCAACCAGAAGTGCCTGGGCATAAGCGATCATAATGGCTTCTACAGACTGCAGCAGATCTTCGAGCGGATCTTTTACATTATGTGAGGCATCGATCATCCAGCCTAAGCCTGTTGCATGATCTATTCCTTTGGCATCCATTCCTGCCACCAGTTCATTAAAGATCAGGAACAACTGGTAGGGTTTTATACTTCCGGCGGTAAGGTCGTCATCACCGTATTTTGAATCGTTAAAGTGGAAACCACCAAGCTTGCCTTCCATCAGCAGCAAAGAAACGATCTGCTCGATATTGGCATTGGGTAAGTGATGACCAAGATCTACAAGAGTATACGCTTTAGGCCCAAGTTTGCTGGTGAACAACAAAGATTGCCCCCAATCTCCCACTGTTGTAGAATAGAAATTAGGCTCAAAGGCTTTATATTCAACAAATATCTTCCAGTCGTCGGGTAAAGCCGCATATACTTCCTGCAGGCTTTCAAGAGTATTCTGGAATGCCTTTCTGAAGTTTAGCTGACCGGGGAAGCATGATCCGTCTGAAAGCCACACGGTGAGGGATTTTGACCCCAGCTCAATTCCGTGCCTTATCACTTCTATATTATGGTCCACTGCCTGCTTACGCACTGCCCTATCCACATGCTGCATGGAACCAAACTTATAGCTGAGTTCCTGTCCCGGCTGATCCTTAAAAGTATTGGAATTCATGGCGTCGAAACGCAGTCCATATTGCGCGGCAAGCACCTTTACAGACTGTGCATTTTCAGGAATATCCCAGGGAATATGGAGAGAAATGGCGCCGCTCGATTGGTTTAACTGGTGCATCAACCCTATATCTTCCATTTTTTCCTCCAGGCTTCGCGGCTCGCCGCCGCCGGAGAATCTTCCAAAGCGCGTACCTCCGGTACCTAATGCCCAGCTTGGGATAGCAATCTGAAACTTTATTAAGTTCTGAATAATTTCTTCTGCACGGGAAATATCCTGTGCCAGGAATTCGAATCTGCGCTGATGGCCCTGAGATAAACTCCTGTTGTGCTCATCAATCTGATACCTTTCGATTTTCATCTGTTTACTATTTATTTTTCAGTAGTGATGAAGCGATCATGAGAACTCTATCCGTCCGGATTTGTGAACTTCTGTAAATGCTCATGACCGTTTCATTTTTATTATTGGTTATATCATTCTTTTTTTACCTGACAAAAGCCATTGCAACACCCCCGTCTACATTCAGCACATTGCCTGTCGACTTATCCATTAATCCCCCCACAAATGTAAAACAAGCGTTGGCTATGTCTTCAGGAAGAATGATCTGGTTCAGCAAAGTACGTTTTGCATAATAAGCCGGGAGCTCGGAAACAGCAACGCCATAAGCTTTTGCTCTTCCTTCTGCCCAGCCGCTTTCCCAGATCTTACTGTCGGATATTACAGCATCCGGATTTACTACATTGACGCGGATCCCATCCTTGCCTAACTCAGCAGCATTTAAACGGCTTAAATGTAACTGGGCTGCTTTGGCTGAGCCATAAGCTGCGTTATTGGGTCCTGAAACCAGGGCATTCTTACTTACAATATTCAATACGTCTCCTCCAAGGGCCTGTTTCCGCATTATTTCAATGCCCTTTTGTGTTACCAGGAACTGCCCTTTTACAAGTACATCATATAAAAGGTCCCAGTCTTTCTCCGTATGTTCCTCAATTGGTTTCGAGATGGAAAGACCGGCACAATTGACAACAATGTCAACCCCTCCGAAAGCAAGTGCTGCTTCATCAAAGGCTGCTTTGATCTTACCTGTATCGGTAACATCTAAAAGCACTGCTGAAAAGGCATCTTTACCGTAATGACCGTTGAAGTCAGTTTTAGCGGAATCCAGACGACCGGCATCATTATCATTGATAACCACGCAGGCACCTTCTTCAATGAACTTTTTGGCAATTGCTTTTCCGATTCCGCCGGCGCTTCCCGTTACAAGGGCTATTCTTCCCGACAATGGCTTTGGCTTTGGCATCCGCTGAAGCTTTGCTTCCTCGAGTAACCAATATTCTATATCGAATGCTTCCTGGCGGGGAAGAGAAGTATACTCTGAAATTGCCTCCGCCCCCTTCATTACATTAATAGCATTCGTATAGAACTCTGCGGCAACCCTCGCTGTCTGTTTGTCCTTGGAAAAAGTAAACATTCCTATTCCAGGGTAAAGAATTACAACGGGATTGGAATCGCGGATAGCAGGGCTATTTTCATGTTTACAGCTTTCATAGTACCCGGTATACATTTTCCGGTATGCTTCGAAGGCCGGCGCCAGTTTTTCCTTCAGTAGTTTCACATCTGAAAGATCAGCATCAGGCTCAAGCTCTAATACAAGAGGGCTGATCTTGGTGCGAAGGAAGTGGTCGGGACAACTGGTGCCCAGAGGGGCAAGCCTGCCAAGATCATTAGAGTTAATAAATTCAAGCACCCGTACATCATCTGTAAAATGGCCTGCCATGTGCCGTTCGCTGGAACAGAATCCCCTTAATACAGGAGCAATGGCGGCCGCCTGTTTTCTGCGTGTTTCGGGATCCGAGCTTTCAATACGCTGTCCTCCAAACACAGGGCCTTTTTTTCCGTAGTTCTGTTCAAGATATTCGGCACAGGCTTCAATTACTTCAAGGCTGTTTACGTAACAGTCATAAGCAGTATCTCCCCAGGTAAACAATCCGTGAGAACCGAGCATTATTCCGCGGATACCAGGATTTTCTTCGAGACAGCGTCTTAGCTGCAGTCCAAGATCAAAACCCGGCCTTTGCCAGTCTACCCATCCGATAGCTCCTTCAAATAATTCTTCTGTGATCTTCTTCCCGTCTTTTGCTGCTGCGATAGCAATAGCGGCATCAGGATGCAGGTGGTCTATATGCTTAAATGGTAAAAACCCATGTAATGGGGTATCGATAGAGGGAGCTTTGGATTTAAGATCATAAATACAATGATTGAAAAGCTCAACCATTTCGTCTTCGTGCTCAATCCCCCGGTAAACATTTTCGAGGTTTCTCAGCCTTTCAACATATAATCCGGCAAGGCCGCTTCTTTTTAATGTTCCGATATCTCCCCCCGAGCCCTTAATCCACATTACTTCGGTTTCTGCTCCGGTTAAGGGATCTTTTTCAATAGTTTTACAGGAGGTATTCCCACCACCGTAGTTAGTAAGACGCAAATCGGCCCCAAGCAAATTTGAGCGGTAGATCAGCAAAGCTACCTCATCGCCTTCCAGGCGGGCAGCATCTGCTTCATTCCATAGATAATTGACGTGTTTAAAATCTGTTACAATTGACATATATTCTCCAATTTTGGTATTTACTATTTTAATGAATTACCATACCCGACAATGAGTACTGATAATGTAATAACGAGTATTCCGGCAACCACCATACCATAGGTTTTACGGCTTACCGATTTCCATTCCTTTAACACTAATCCCCAGATATTAGCTACCAGTATAATGAAAGCCATGTGAAGGATCCAGGAGCTCGCTCCGTTACCAAGCTTGCTCTCTCCCATTCCATAAAAAAAGAACTGCAGGAACCAGGTGGTGCCGGCAAGCGCACAAAAAATAATATTGCGAAGGATAGGCGTCTTTTTATTGGTATAATCCCCGAAGGTTTTATTTCTCGCATTCAATATCATGCACCAGATCAGGTTGGTGGTTAAGCCGCCCCAAAGTACTATTATATAGGTAACGTTATTCTGAAACAGAAACTCTCCCTGGCCGGAATGAGTGCTCTTCCAGATAGCATTGGCTACTTCGGCCATCGGCTTCCCGGCTTCCAGTCCGTAATTAAAGCAGGCGCTTAACACACCCGAAATAATTGAAACAACTAATCCAAGGGTGATATTAAATTCTTTATTGCCGGTCTCGCGTTCATGCTGCGAAAGTTCTTTCTCCTTCATGGTGCCTGCCTTCCCGCAGATAATGATCCCGATAATACATACCACTATTCCAAGTAATACCAGTTGTCCCCACTGGGTATGTAATAACATGGAAAAGGTATCTTTCCCTTTCTGAGGAAAAAAGTCGTAATAAACAGAAGGAATGAGCGCTCCGAAAACAGAACACAGACCAAGAATAATTGAGCTTCCCAGTGAAACACCAAGATATCGGACGCCGAGGCCATAAGTCAATCCGCCGATTCCCCAAAGCACCCCGAAGAAATAGGTAAGCCAGAGAATATTTCCGTTTGTTCCTTTAATAATATCAGCAAATCCCGGAATAGTAAGATAAGCAGCAAGGGGGGGAACGATAAGCCAGGAAAAGATTCCGCCTACAATCCAATAACTCTCCCATGCCCATCCTTTAACTTTTTTATAGGGAATGTAAAAACTGCCTGAGGCAAAGCCTCCGATAAAATGAAAAATTACTCCAAAGATTACTTGCATGGATCAGGAAATTATAATTGTTGTTATGGAGGCCTAAAATAAAAAAGTGAAATTTCTAATCTGTCATGTACTGTCATGGGAATTAAGGGAAAATCTCAAAACAAACAAGGCCGGTAAAAAGCGGAGGGAGGCTTAGCTGGCATATACGGCAAAAAGGAACAGGAAGGTATTGCTAAAAAAGCAGGAAAAGCGCTTTGGCGCTTTTTCCTTTCGAATAGTTATTTGATTTCTTCTACCACACGTCCGCAACTTAACATATCATCGCCGTAATAAGGGTTTTTGATCGTCGTTTCACTTGCAAGCCAATCGCCATCGGCCATAGGGCAGTGCTGTCTGTAGACAGTGCCACTGGTAAGCTTAGTTGTTTTTATTACTTTTTCAACCTCTGCTGTCAGTGCACTTAAAGATGCTCTCTGTTCATCTATTGAACCGGCACCGGCAATTTTACCGGCCAGACCGGCACCCGTAGCATTACCGGCAGCAGTTAAAGCGCTTTGCAATGCTGCAGCGCCAGCCTTTGCTTCTTTAACATCCGCATTGATCAATGCATTTTTTACATGGATATAATGATCGTATACAGTCTTTACCTTGGCATCCTTAAATTCAGGGCCAACCGCTTTAGCTGCAGCCTGTCTGCTTTCAGAATGCTTCATCTGATGTTTGGCCCCGTCAGAAGAGCAGGCCATCACTATTGTAAAAATTAAAATTAAACTGCCTGCTAAAAGGCTTTTTATTCCTGGATTTTTCTTCATGATTACTGATTTTAATTAGGAACCGGGCTTTACATACAAAACAAATTTATGCTTTATTTCTACCTGATTCACGTACCTGTTATTTTTTGTTTTTCTATTTTTCTTTATTTCCGGAACCGGTGGGCTACTTCGCCTGTCATCGCCTTTCTTCTCACCTTCATTCTTATTCTCTTTAACTTATCACTTAATGATTATGCCCGGCCATAGGATCGGAGCCTTTCTTAAGAATATATTCAGAGGATAATAAATATCCTCCACTGACCACCACCTCTCTGACACCTTCCAAACCAGAAGAGATCATGATCTTGCTGTCGTCTTCCGCACCGGTAGTAACCATTCTGGATGCGAATGTATTTTTGCCTGTTTTCACCCAAACCTGTGCTCCTTTACCATCCCTGATTACGGCATCAAGCGGCAAAGCAATCCCGCTTTTGATTTTTGCGGAAGATAACAGGACGGTGGCCTGCATCCCTGCCTGATAACTGCCGTTATTGGTGATAGGAGCCCTTACCTTAAGGATCTGACCGGAAGGATCAAGCTGCGGAGAAATAAAGTCAAGCCTGACCGTTTGCTCCTCCGGGAAGCCATTGATCCTGACTTTTACGGATTGCCCCGCTTTTACTTCTCCGGCTTCTTCCGGATAAACATCGGCTTCCACCCATAGCTGACTGAAGTTTTCAAGTGTGAGTACCGGCGAACCTTCGGAAATATACTGGCCTTCGGAAACGCTGATCTCATTGACTATACCTGATGAGGGAGCCCTCACTGACACCAGCGGCGGGTGGGTACCTGATTTGGAGAGAGCCGCTATCTGAGCGTCTGAATAACCATATAAACGAAGCTTGTTTCTTGCTGCATCTCTCAGGGTCGCATAGATCTTTTCGCCGGGGAATGCCGATACCTGCTTTTGCTGCAAAAGATAATCCTGCTGAAGAGTCTGCATTTCTTCACTGTAAATCTGAAAAAGCACCTGGCCTTTGGTTACCGGAACCCCCGTTTCTTTTACATATAATTTCTCAATACGGCCGGCATATCTTGACGAGATAACATCCGTCAGCTTTGTATTAGTGACGAGCCGTCCATTGAGGGTTTTTGAGGTATTGAAGCCCCCGGCTGCAATCTCTATCGTTCTAATATTTGCGAGCTGAATCTGGCTTTCGCTCAGGGTAAGCTCGTTTTTACCCCCTGCAGACGTTACCGGAACCAGCTCCATACCACATATCGGACAGTTGCCTGGTTTGTCTTTCAGGATCTGGGGGTGCATTGGGCAGGTATACTTCAGAGCTCCTGCTGCTGCTGATTTATTTCTATCTTTACAGGAGGTAAATAACAGGGATGGCGCCAGGGCAATCATCGCTATGCTGAATATAAATTTTTTCCTTTCCATGTTTATTGTTCCATTTTTTTCACTTTGACAAAGCTTTCGCTGTCTACCATGAACCATGCATTTACTGCTACTTCTGCAGATGAATCGAGGCTGCCGCTTATATCAACCCAGTTGCCCGCCCGGCTTTTTACCGTTACATAAACAGTAACAAACGCGCGGTCCCTTTTTACAAAAGAGATATAGCGGGACCCAAGCTGAAGAACTGCTGACCGGGGTAGCCAGTTTCCGCTAAGCTTTCTGCTCGCGGTAGTTACATTTATAAGCTCTCCGGTTTTCCATCTATTCCCGGAATTCGGAAGAGTGGCCCTGATGAGGGAAAAAGTGGCCCCTTCACTATAAAAAGGCTGAATAAGACTTATTGAGGCCCTGGCCGTTTTGGTACTATCATTAACGGATGTAATCTCTACCGGTGCAGCCTTCCTGAAAGATTTTAACTGCCCGGGAGTAACATAAAATTCGGCCCAAACCTTAGAGGGGTCTACGATGCTGAAAAGCTTTTCGCCCCGGGATACATACTGCCCTTCTCTTAAAAGTACAGGTGACGGTGTGCCGGATACAGGGACCGCAGGTGCCGATCCGGACTGAACGGAACCTCCCATATTGTCGCCCATCGAAGAGGATGAAGGCTGGGAAGCGGAACTGCTCCCACCTCCTGAAGGTATGCCATTTGGGATCTCTGTTATATAACCGGAATAGGGGCTGTAGATACTTAAAGTATATTCAGGTTTTCCGGAACGAAGGATGCGGCTGATCTGTTGGTCGGCTACTCCCAGCAAACTGAGTTTTCTCCTGGCTGCCTCCAGGAGCTCCGGTTCATTGTTCTCTTTCAGAAAGATGAGCTCCTGCTGAGCATTGAGCAATTCAGGGCTGTAAATATCCATCAGCTTCTGCCCCCGGGAAACCGCTTCAAAATTATAGGTAACATAGAGCCTTTCGATGCGCCCTCCTACTCTCGCAGAAACAGCATTCACATTATTTGTATTATAGTTTATCACACCTTTTACCTGTTGTCCGGTAATCCGGCTTCCCCGCTGCGGACCAACTGTTTCAATATCGGATAAGACGAGCTCATCGGTTGGTTTGAGGATATCACCCAAACTATCATTGGTTTTAGAGTGCTGGTCATGAGCATGCAGCGGAACAAGTTCCATACCGCAAATGGGGCAGGTACCGGGAGCGTTCTTTATGATCTGAGGATGCATGGAACAGGTGTACTGCCTGTCGTCCTTATGCTCCGGCTGTTTATTTTTCTGATTGCAGCTAACCCATACCAGCAGAAAGCAAACCAGTACCGCAGGCAGGCTATTTTTCAATATTTTTTTCATATTCTGCAATCATTTGATAAAACTTCTGTAACAAACCGGTATAATTTACCTGGGCCATATTTAATGTTTCCCATCCGTCGATAACCGTGTTCAGATCGAGCTTATTTTCCTGATAGGAGAGCATGGATACTTTTAAATTCTTACTCAGTGCAGGAAGGATCTTTGACTCATAATTATGTATCTGGTTTTGCATACTCAGAATATCGTTCTGCATCGACCGGACCATCCCCTGCATGTCAATCAGCATGGCTTCTTTTTGCTGCTGCATAGACTGACGTTCAAAGCTCATTGACTTTACCTCTGATTTATACATTTTGGACGACCACGGAGCAATGGGAACTGATACCATTGCCTCCAGGGTGTACTGGTTTGGCATCATCCCCGAACGGTTAAACATGTGCTCATATCTGACCCTGAAATCAGGTTTAGCTTCCTTTTTCATTTGTTCAATGTTTAACTGCATCGCCCTGACGGAGCGGTCCATCCGGACGATATCACTGCGATGCTCCGCCAGATATGCTGTATCAAGCGCCGCTACAGGATTAAACTGAACTTTGTAAGCAGTGTCGATACTGAGCTCTGAATCAGGGGAACGGTACATTAAAACATTTAAGGAAATTTTGGCCGACCGGATTTCCCCTTCACTCATCAGGATCATGTTTTCGGCTTCGTAAATGCGGCCTTCGGCCTTAAAAACCTGGTTCAATTGTCCCTGATTATAGGGATAACGGATTTCTGCAAGTTTTTTCATGTTTTGCATAATAGCCCTGTTCTCCTTTTGAAAGGAGATTGTCCGGTACGTTACTAGTAACTTGTAATACAGCTCTTTTGCCCGTGCCCTGAGCTCATTTGCCGTTATCCCGCGTTCTGCCATCGTTACCGACGACTGTGCGGCAAGGTATTCTGCTTTTGCCCTGGTCCTGGCAGGATTAGGAATATTTTGTTCTGCCGACAGCATTACAGCGCCGCGATCATTTTCGTCCATAACCTTTGCCCCCGGATAAGGTGTCATATAATTTGCTGCCCCCACCATCGGGGCCATCCATGCCCGCGCTCCCTCAACCCTGGCATCCTGGCCTTTGGCCCGGCTGTCGTACGTCTTTAGCGCAGGATTATTATTTTGAATTTCCTGCAGGATCTGTTCGAGGTTAAGTACCTCCTGGCTAAATGCTGTTACCGGGAAAAGCAGCGGCATAAGAAGGAAAATTTTCTTAATGTTTAACATCATAGACCTCCAGTTTTCCAAATTTTGTCAGTTCGTATTCTTTTGTCATCAGGAAGATCAGCGGGGTTACCAGCAGAATGTGGGTCGAGGATGTTAATACTCCCCCGATCATTGGTAAAACAATAGGCAGCATTACATCACTGCCCACGCCGTCGGACCATAATACAGGTATTAAACCAAACAGGGCAACACAGACGGTCATGATCTTGGGTCTGAGTCTTTTAGCCGCGCCATGAATGACATATTCTTTTAAATCTTCCCTGGTGATGGTTTCTGCTGAATTTCCTTTTAATGCGATCAGTTGCTGCATGGCATCATTCAGGTAAATGACCATCACCACCCCCGTTTCAACTGCTATACCAAAGAGAGCTATAAACCCGACTGCTACTGCGACTGATAAACTTACCCCCCAGAAGTAAATAATATAAGCCCCTCCGATCAATGCAAACGGAATGGTTACCAGGCTCAGGAAGGCTTCGCGTGCTGATTTAAATGCCAGATAAAGGGATATGAATATGATCACTAATACGATGGGCAGAATATAAAGCAGGGTTTTCTGCCCGCGGATCAGGTTTTCATACTGACCGCTCCATTCTACAAAATAGCCGCCCGGCAGTTTCAGTCCGGCGTTCAGCTTTTTTATCGCTTCCTGTACCGTACTTCCAAGGTCCCGGTCCCTCACATTAAACATCACAGCTCCTCTTAACAAGGCATTTTCGGAAGTGATCATGGGCGGTCCGTCTGAAAAACCAATATCAGCTACTGCCGACAGCGGGATCGTACCCGCATCGGGCGAAACCAGAGGGATCCGCCTGATCCTGTCCAGGCTGTTCCGGTATTCCTGACCGAGGCGGAGCTGGATATTAAACCTTCTTCTTCCTTCTATAGTGGAGGCAAAGGGAGCACCTCCGATAGCCGTTTCGACAGTGGCATTCACATCTTCAACAGATAATCCGTACCGCTCCAGTTGGTCGCGTTTTACCTTTATTTCCAGATATTTTCCTCCTGTTACCGGCTCTACATACAAATCTTTCACTCCGGGGATATCTTTGAGTAATTCCCGGGCTTTTACGGATACAGAAGCGATCTTATTTAAATCCTGGCCATATACTTTTAGCCCGACATCCGTACGAACGCCGGTAGAAAGCATATTTATCCTGTTTATAATGGGCTGGGTCCATCCGTTAACCACTCCGGGGATCTGAAGTTTGGCATCCAGTTCATTGATGATATCCTTTTTGGTGACTCCCGGCCGCCATTCACTCTTTGGCTTAAGTGAGATAATCGTTTCGATCATACTTATCGGAGAATTGTCTGTTGCCGTATTTGCCCTCCCGGCTTTTCCCAGTACTTTTTCAACTTCGGGAACAGTTTTTATCAGCTTATCCTGAACCTGCAGGATCCGTTTCACCTCTGCATTACTTACATCGGGCAAAGTAACCGGCATAAAAAGAATTGACTGTTCGTCCAGAGGCGGCATAAACTCCCTTCCAAGGCTCATCACCAGGGGAATACTGATCAGAAGGGCAAGAATGTTGATCCCTAAAGTGGTTTTTCTATATTTCATGCACGAGCGGATAACGGGCTCATAGATCCTTTCCAGGAACCGGTTAAGGGGATGCTCCTGCTCAGACCTGAACCTTCCTTTCATAAAAAAAGATATCATCACCGGGGCGAGCGTTACTACCAGGAATGCATCGGCCAGCAGAATAAATGTTTTTGTATATGCCAGCGGGTGAAACAGTTTGCCCTCCTGTCCTGTCAATAAAAAGACTGGTAAAAAGGAAGTAATAATGATTACCGTAGAATAAAACACTCCTCTCGAAACCTGTTTGCAGGCTTTCTCAATAATATTTAATCTTTCTTCGTCGGAAAGCCGGATATAATCTTCCGGTTCATTTTTTCTCCCGAAGAAGTGTAAGAATTTATTCCGCATCGGTTGTTCCTCCTTTCCGCTCTTCCTTTAGCTGCGCCTGCCTGATGGCAAGATTTTTATAAGAATTTTCGGCCATAATAATTCCGTTATCCACAATTACCCCGATGGCAAGGGCAATACCGGTTAAAGACATGATATTAGAGGAAATATTAAAGGCGTTCAGAATAATAAAACTGGCAGCAATCGTTATAGGAATCTGTATGATAATACTGACGGCGCTTCTCCAGTGAAATAAAAAGATGATGACGATCAAAGAAACTACCACCATCTCCTCTATCAGGGTGTGTTTAATGGATGATATCGACTCCTCTATCAGCTTACCGCGATCATAAACAATATTGAATTTCATCCCCTGCGGAAGGCCTTTGCTTACCTCTGTCATTTTGGACTTTACTTTTTTTATCACCTCATCGGCATTTTCGCCGTACCGCAATACCACAATACCGCCTACAGCTTCCCCTGTTCCGTTATAATCAAATATTCCAAGACGGCTTTCGCCGGCCATCTGGACAGTGCCCAGATCCCTGATTTTTATGGGGATAGAGTTCTGCGTGCGAACGGGCAGGTTTTCAATTTCCTCTACCGACCTGAGGTACCCGGTGGTCTTGATAATATAGCCGATGCTGCTCATCTCGAACTTTCTTCCGCCGGCTTCGTTGTTGTTAGCATTTACAGCTCTTTGTATATCCGAAACCGTTAATTTATAATAGGTAAGCTTATTGGGGTCGATACTGATCTGGTACTGTTTCTGGAAACCTCCAAAAGAAGCGATCTCGCTTACACCCGGAACATTCTGAAGCGCGAACTTGACGTACCAGTCCTGTATAGCCCTCCGTTCTCCCAGATCCGTTCCCGGAGCTTCAAGGGTATACCACAGCACATGGCCTACTCCTGTTCCGTCTGGCCCCATCGTAGGGGTCACTCCTTTTGGCAGGGCATTCCCAATGGAACTCAGCCGTTCAAGCACTCTTGAACGGGCCCAGTAAGTATCTACATTGTCTTCAAAAATGATGAAGATAAAACTCATTCCGAACATAGAGTTTGCCCTGACGTATTTTACTTTTGGAATTCCCTGAAGATTGGTAACCAAAGGGTAGGTAACCTGGTCCTCAATAATCTGAGGACTTCTTCCCATCCATTCAGTAAACACAATTACCTGATTTTCCGATAAATCGGGGATGGCATCGATTTTACTGGTGCGGACCGAGTAAATACCCCAGCCAAAGATCCCTGCTGCCAGAAGCAGCACCAGGAACCTGTTGCGAAGAGAAAACCCAATTAATTTCTCAACCATTATTGTTGGGAATGAAGGTGTTTATGTCCAACAGAAACAGAGTCGCCTGTCATTTTTTTCCGTTCATACCGGCAGCATCCGGGAAGACTGCTATAAGCTTTTTCTTCGGCCATAAAAAGCTCTGTATCGTGACCTGCAAGAGCAATTTTTTTCTGAACAGAATCAAGTGTCACTTTTGAAGGATCATATACAACTTTTGCAATTTTTGTCTTAGTATCCCAGTCTATTGACGAAATGCCGGCAGTCTTTGCTGCTTTTTCAATCCGGCTTTTGCACATACCGCAATTGCCATAGACTTTAAATGATGATGTTTTTTCCTGAGCGGATACAATACCTGCTGAAAGACCAATCATGGCCAGCAGAAGAATGATAGTTTTCATTATATTTTTATTTATGATGTGAATTAGAAAAATTGATACAGGCATAGAAATGCCAGTTCATAAGACATGATAATGCCTTAGCAAGAAGAGCCTGGTTTAGTCTAAATACGGAAATTACAAAAACGAAGGAAAACGGGTACCGGTTGTCGGTCCGGAGGAGCATTTGAAACAGGCAACTCTTCCGGTATGGAAAAAGCAAGTGCTTTATACTGTTCGCTGTAAGGTGTTACAGGAAGAGCTGTACTAAAAACCTGCAATTGTACGGAGTTATCAGAAAGCCTCTGGGAACTATCAACTTTGAGCTTTTTGCTTTGATCCTGGCAGCAATTTTTGGACTTATTTATTTTCATCCCGCATTTGCTGCAGGAAGCAGGTTCTTTAAATTCAAGTCCCCATTTAACCAACCGCCCCATGCAATAGTGAAAATGCACGGTAGCTCCTGAGGAAACACTCAGGTAAAATACGGCCAATATGGTAACAAGAACCTTTTTCATCTCTTTAACAAAACAAATATCAAAAATTTACTGAGGAAAAAGTTATATAATTTCATAATTGTTTTATATAATTTCCGTGCGTTTCTTCCCTGTAAACTTTATTCTCACCAAAAAGAGTAAAATTCTTAATTTTGCCGCAGCATCTGTAAGCAGGACAATTACGCACCTGTTGCCTGAATGATAATCAGCAAAACAAATGTTAATAAATGTATTTTTGCAATATCATTATATATAACAATTTCTGCAATGATACATATCAATCTTTTTTGTGCGATAACACAAGGATTGACATTTAAATTATAAGTTTGATCAGTTTTTAAGGTATTTTAGTAGCAAAATGAATGATGGTACCCTTTTAAAAGCGATAATAGAGAATGCTATTGACGGCATTATTACAATCAGCAACAGGGGACTGATCGAATCTATTAATCCGTCGGCCTGCAGATTATTCGGTTATTCGCCGGAGGAAGTTATCGGGAAAAACATTTCTATATTAATGCCCAGTCCTGACCGGGAAAGACACGACGGCTACCTGGAACGGTATCAGCATACAGGTGAACGACGGATTATTGGAATCGGCCGGGAAGTTAACGGGTTACGGAAGGATGGCGTCCTTTTTCCTTTCAGATTAGCAGTGAGCGAGGTTATACTGTCTGACAGGGTTATTTATACTGGTTTTATCAATGACCTTACCCGTGAAAAAGCAGCTGAAGAACGTCTCCGGAATCATGCTTCCCAACTGGAAGAACTGGTAGAAGAACGTACTCTATCCCTCAGAAAAACGGTTAGAGCGCTTCAGGAAGCCAAAGAAGAAGTCAGTTTGTCGCTTGAAAAGGAAAAAGAACTAAATCAGTTGAAAAGCCGTTTTGTTTCCATGGCTTCCCATGAATTCAGGACACCCTTAAGCTCGGTGCAATTGTCGGCATCGCTTATTGAGAAATACGCCGCTCAGGAAGATCAGCGTAATATTTCGAAACATATTAACAAAATAAAGAATGCTGTAGGAAATCTTACCACTATTCTGAATGACTTCCTTTCTCTTGAACGTTTGGAAGCCGGCAGGGTAGAACCAACTTTTACTTATTTCGACCTGGTAAAGCTTTCAGAAGAAATAACGGAAGAAATGCAAATGATCACCAAGCAGAATCAGAACATCATTTATGAGCACACCGGAACAACAAGCTCGGCGCTGCTTGATCCTAACCTTCTTAAAAACTGTATTATTAACCTGATCGCCAATGCAATTAAATACTCCGGAGAAAATACATTTATTGAATTTAATACTGAAATTACTTCCCGGCAATATATCATTACGGTAAAAGACAATGGGATCGGGATCCCGGCAGCCGATCAGAAACATTTGTTTCAACCATTTTTCAGGGCACATAATACCGGCAATATTCCCGGCACCGGGTTAGGATTAAATATTGTAATGCGATACGCAGGGTTGATGCATGGCAAAGTAGACTTTGAAAGTACAATTAATAAAGGCACAAAATTTAGTATATCTTTTTTGATCAAAGATGAAAAAACCGACCATTCTAATAATTGAAGATAACGACGATATCAGGGAAAGCACTACTGAGATCCTTGAGCTTGCTAACTATCAGGTACTGACAGCAGATAATGGCAAAAGCGGTGTTGAACTTGCAGGAAAACATCA
>JAATFW010000291.1 GCA_015654985.1 Sphingobacteriales bacterium
ACAGGAAGATACCAATATAATATCCAAATTTTTTACCACAGGTGCCGGCAAGAAGCTTGCCTATGTAAACTCCGTTATCAATGATGTTGATCTTTCCAGATACTTCCACCATTTGACAGTACCTCATATCGTATGGATTGCTCCAGGCGGCAAGGTGGTTAGCACTACGCAGGCAGACGACGTCACAAAAGATAATATACAAGCCGTTTTAGATGATCGGAAGGCCCGGCTGGTCACCAAGACCGATATTGATAGTAACAGACCGCTTTTTTTATCGGAGAACGCTGGCGGCGCAATGGATCTTATATCCTATTCTGTTTTTTTAAAAGGATATCATCCCGGTCTGCCTTCCGGGAACAATTTAAAGAAGACCAAAGAAGGGAAAATATATAGCAGGCAGATGACCAATCTTCCCATGATGGATATTTATTACCCTATCCTTTACGACTTGTTTATAAGAAATGGCGAAAGGTTTAATCTGAAACGAGCCGTAATAGAGGTACGGGAGCCCTATTTGCTGAACTGGATACCCAAACCAGACAGTACTTTCGAGCTTACCAACCTGTACAACTACGAATTGATCGTTCCGGAGAACAGAGCGGACAGCCTGTTCTATTATATGCTGCGAGACCTTAACCGGTACTCCGGTTACATGGGTATTATTGAAAAACGGATGGTAGATTGCCTTGTGCTGGTAAGAACTTCAACTGAAGACAAAATCAAAAGCAAGGGTGGACAGCCAAAATGTACTATCCCGTTATCGCCCTCTATCCTGAATAACCATAAACTTAACATTATGGTCAATATGCTTAATGGTAAAACACCTGTTAAGCTGCCGATTATTGATGAAACAGGTTACACCGGCAATGTGGATATTGAAATATCAGGAGTTACAGATTTGGCAAGCCTCAGAAATGAACTGAGCAGGTACGGCCTTAACCTTATAACAGCAAAAAGAAGCCTCAATATGTTCGTTTTAAAAGACAAATAGCTTCTTCGATTTCTTTACGATCAAACTCATTTATGAATGAAATCTTTTATACTTATTATAGCATCGTTCACTATTTCAGGTTGGCTGCATGCCCAACAAAATATCACAGGCAGGGTTTTGTCCCTTGATAAAGGTTTACCTGTCCGGGGAGCCAGTATATCCCTGCAAGGGACTAACCTGACGGTAAGTGCCGATAACAAGGGAGGCTTTGCCATTCAGGCTATGGCAAATACAGATACCGTTGTTCTGGTAGTAAATCATATGGGATATGAACCATCTCTCATTATGGTAGAACTTCCTCAAACGGATACTTTAAACATCTTTCTGCGCACATCCTCTCACTTGTTGGATGAGGTTACAGTGGTATCAACCGGGTACCAGAAGCTGCCAAAGGAAAGAGCGACAGGCTCATTCTCTACAATAAACAACGAGCTGCTTAATCAACAGGTGGGCACAGATATCCTGTCCAGGCTACCGGTTATTTCCAACAGCATGGTCATGGACAACGGCCGCGCAGGCGCTCCGCAAATGATGATACGGGGATTAAGTACGATAAGCGGACCAAAGGACCCTTTGGTTGTTGTAGATAATTTCCCTTATGATGGTGATATTACCAATATCAATCCCAACATTGTCGAAAGCATTACTATCCTTAAAGATGCGGCCGCTTCCAGTATATGGGGTGCAAGAGCAGCAAACGGCGTTATCGTTATCACAACCAGGAGCGGTCGTTTCAATCAACCGGTCACCTTATCGTTTAATTCTAATCTTACTATCGGGGCAAAGCCTGATCTTGGATATATCCGTCAAATACCTTCCGGTGATTATATTGATATGGAACAGGAGTTGTTCCGACGAAATTTCTACAACAGCCAGATCAATTCTTCAAGCCGTCCGGTGATCAGTCCGGTGGTTGATCTTTTGAACAAGGTTCGTACAGGTGCATTAGCGCAGGAGCGCGCACAGGATCAGATCGACGCACTGAGAACGGTCGATGTAAGGACCCAGTTTGATCAATATATGTACAAGCCGTCAGTCAATCAGCAATATTTTCTAAGCGCGCAGGGAGGAACCGAAAAATTCTCATGGACTTCCGCAGCAGGATTTGATCATAATAAGGACAATCTCGGAAGTACTTACCAGCGGGCAAACTTTCGCTTTTTGAATACTTACCGGCCCACAGATCGTCTTTCGCTCACTGCAGGCTTGTATTATACACAAACCCAGAATAGGTCAGGTCGTTACGGGTATAATAATGTATCAATGAAAGGGAATTTTTTTGTACCCTATATGCAAATGGCGGATGCAAATGGCAATGCGCTGCCAGTAGCAAAGGACTGGAACCATAGCTATATCGAAACCCTGGGTAATGGCCAATTACTTGACTGGAACTATTACCCCCTTACGAACTGGGAACACCAGACATCCAACAATAAAGTTTCCGATGTACTGGCAACAGCGGCCCTTGATTATCGGATCATAAAAGGGTTTAATGCCATTGTAAATTATCAATATGAAAGGCAATCCGGGTTAAACACCAGTTTAGCTGACGAAAACAGTTATATGGCAAGAGATTATATCAACCGCTTTGCCCAAATCGTTAATGGGAATGCGGTTTTCATTGTGCCAAAAGGCGGAATATTGGACAAATCCGATAATATATTGGAGGCAAATAACCTGCGCGGACAATTAAGTTTTGACAATACGTACGGCAGGCATAACATTACAGCCATAGCCGGGGCAGAGATCCGCTCCAATAATTCAAACGGGCATCAGGAACGTTTCTATGGCTATAATCAAAACAATCTATCCACAGGAAGTGTCGATTATACAAAAACGTACCCAAACATCATTACCAGAGGAAACGCTTATATACTGAGTAATCAATATTTAAGCGAAACCGCAACGCAGTTTGTTTCCTGGTTTGCTAACGCTGCCTATACTTTTGATGAGAGGTATGTATTTTCGGCAAGTGCCCGGCGGGATGCCAGTAATCTTTTCGGCTTAAAGACCAACGACCAGTGGAACCCCTTTTGGTCGGCAGGTCTTGCTTGGAAACTATCCAACGAAAAGTTTTATCCGGCCGGCTTTTTGCCCTATCTCAATCTTCGGGCAACCTATGGTTTTAGCGGTAATATAGATCCCGCTATGGTTGCGGTCAACACCATAACATATTCATCTGAAAATTCTCTCTTTAATGGCAGCCCCATGGCATGGTTTAACAACTACTATAATCCGCAACTAAAGTGGGAGACTTCTAAAATGCTGAATCTGGCCATTGATTTCCGTACAAAAAACGACCGTATTTCCGGCTCGGTCGAATACTATCGTAAAAAGGGTGAAAACCTTTTTGGAGTAGCTCCGGCAGATTACACTACCGGCGTACCACCTTCAGTGGTGAGAAATGTGGCAAGTATGAAAGGTAACGGTTGGGACATTGAACTTAGAAGTTTGAATATTGACCGGACTTTCAAATGGAAAACCATAGTCAATTTCAGTGCATATCAGGATAAGGTAATGGAATATTTAATAACAAGGACAAGAGCAGCGCTCTATATATCTACCTCTGATGTACCTATATCGGGCATTGAAGGTAAGCCGGTGTACGCTATCTATGCGTATAAGTGGGCTGGACTTGACCCTAATACTGGTGAAGCGCAGGGATATTTAAATGGAGAGGTAAGCAAAGATTATACAGCAATAACCGGTACCGGCACAAAAGTAGACGACTTACAGTATTTTGGTTCTGCTGTTCCTACCAGGTTTGGGTCCCTTATTAACACAGTATTGTATAAGAATATAAGCCTGCAGGCAGGTATCAGTTTTAAATTCGGTTATTGGTTCAGGCGAAATTCCATAAACTATACAGACTTGTTCAATAGTTGGCGGGGTCATTCAGACTATGCACTCCGTTGGCAGAAACCCGGTGATGAGTTGAATACTAACGTACCGGTGAACCTATATACAGCCAATTCCAACCGGGATGCTTTTTACACCGGTTCCAGTGTACTTGTCGAAAAAGGTGATCATATCCGTCTTCAGTATATTAATCTTGGCTATGACGTAAAAATGCCCGGAACTGTCAAGAGTACCATTAAGGGATTGCAGATCTATTGCAATATAAATAATATCGGCCTGCTATGGAGAGCCAACAAAGCTGGCATTGATCCTGATTTTAACACAGGTACAAATAATCTTATTGCGCCTGCAGATTACTCATTGGGTGTCAGAGCCAAATTTTAAAAAAAACTATATCATGATGAAGAATATTCAACTAATTGCCCTTTCAATATTAATTTTCTCAGTGCTTTCAGGGTGTGAAAAATTCCTTGAAGAGAAATCCGACAAAAGCCTTTCCGTTCCTGCCACAGTAGAAGACTTTCAGGCTTTGCTTAATAGTTACGGGAACCTGAATATAGATTTCATTGCTGCCGGTGAAGTAAGTTCCGATGATTATTATCTTAGTGATGCTGATTTTAATTCGCTGAGCTACGAAAGCGATAAAAGGCTCTATACCTGGCAGCCGGACTATGTTACGCGTCCGCAGTCCTCGGCAGGTGATGAATGGTATAATTGTTACACACCTATATATACCTGTAATTCAGTGCTGCATGGGCTTGAAGAGAATAACCTGACAGGGTCAAAAGCAGATAATATTAAAGGGCAGGCATTGTTCTTCAGGGCAGCCCGTTATTTGGATGGAGTGCAGATATGGGCCCCGGCTTATAATAAACAGACTGCCACAACAGATCTGGGTATGGTATTGCGCTTAGACCCTGATATGAACGTTCCTTCTGTGAGGTCATCCGTTCAGCAAACATACGATTTGATCATTAAGGACCTTACTGATGCTGTCACCCTGTTGTCAGCCGACCCATCGGGAGGTGCAACACTTCCTTCAAAAGCTGCTGCTTATGGATTATTATCGAGAACTTACTTATTTATGGGGGAGTATGAGAAAGCCTTACAGCATGCAGAGGATGCTCTTGACCATACTAATGCGCGGGTTATAGATTTTAATACATTAAATCCCAACGCCGATTTTCCAATACCAGCGGTAAACTATATCAGTCAGGAGACCATCTTTTGGACAAATATTTTTTATGCCAGCCAATTAGATCAGTCGGTTGCCAGGATAACTCCGGCTCTTTATAATCTGTATGATGATGGCGATTTAAGAAAAGTTATCTATTTCAGGGAGAACATGGACGACTCTTATTCTTTCAAAGGTACCCATATTGGATATTTTGGCCTCATGAATAGCGTAACTCCCGGAGAGCTGCTTTTAACTATCGCAGAATGCAATGCCCGATTAGGGAAACTTCCCGGGGCTGCAGACGCGTTAAATCAACTTATGATCAAGCGATGGAAGACAAGCGACTTCATCCCCTGCACTTTTGATAATAAGGAGGCAGCACTGCAGGTGATTCTGGGAGAAAGGAGAAAGGAATTAGTGATGCGTGGCCTGCGCTGGCCGGATATTAAGCGGCTGAACAGGGATGGATATACTATTGCGCTCACAAGAACGGTAAACGGTCAAACCTACATATTACCACCCAATGATCTACGGTATGCCATTGCTATTCCTGAAGACGTAATCGAAATTGGAGGGATACAGCAAAATCCAAGGTAGACTTTTAAAAAGCATATAAAAACAAGGACTATCCCTAAATGATAGCCCTTGTTTGTTTCCAGTCGTCAGTTCCTTTTTGAACCAGGATTAATGGCCAGAACATCCGCATTGCTCATGCCTGACAGATAAGCAGCAAGTTCAGTTTCATCGGACGCGTCAACAGCAATCTGGCAAGGTTTGTTTCCACTTGGGCCGCAGCCAGAACCTGAGCCTTGCGCCCAATTAGAAGCAATAGCAAATTCGCCTTCGTCAATGCTATTGCTTGTATAATGCCACGAGGAGAGTCTCTTTCCGTTTACTTCCTTCGCCGGAGCTTTTATTGGGCATCCCTTCGCTTCTTCTTTTTTAGCAGGGGCCTTTTCGCTATCTCTCGGCGTGTCAGCGGCCATTACTGCTGTCGAAAAAAAGAACATGACAATGGTAGTCACTATAGCTGCCATTGTACTTTTTTGTGTTGTTGCCATACGCTTTAATATTGGTATGTTATATGATTTATTTTTTAAGAGTGCCGTTTACCCTAAAGGTGGGCGGGCCGATCGAAGGCCTCCCCCGGGGCGGTCTTCAACATGATAGCACGGCGGACTATCGTTGTCCATCCTATATGCACAGCCCCACGCTGAAATACAGCATTCCGGCAATCATGTACACCTTTCGTGGATAAACGCAGAAAAGGGAATGGCGGAAGTGCCTGCGGCTGGTATTCACCCGTTAATACCAACCGGATAACCAGACCTGAAAACCTCCGGATTGCAAGTTGCAACAGCACAAAAAGGCTATGGCCTAATCTCTCCATATAAAGCCTGTTCCTTATTTGCTGTAGCCCTCTGCCAAAAGTTTTCATAGCCCGTTTGTTTTTCATTTTTCTTCCGTCCTGGCAGCCCGGCCTTGCCGGAACTGTTCCCATAAACGTGTATTCTTCAGCCCCTATCGCCAGGCCCTGGCGTCCCTTGTGACCGATCCGGGTATCTTTTTACAGGCACCTGCCGGTTTGGGCACTATCAGCGGCTAAAATCGTTTCGGGGAACCGCTGATTTAGCTCTGGTCACTTTCTCCCGCCGGGGAACGGCGGCTATGAAACACAGGTACTTCCCCTACCCTTAGTATCTTTTTCCTGTAATAAATATACGTACGGAAGTGCCCTGGCTGGTTACCAGTTTATAGTAAGATTTAAGGAGGAAATAAATTTTTACCGGTCTTTTTTGTCCCAAACTGCTAATCAGTCATTTTTCGGCGGGGTGAAATCTCCGGTTTTACCGGATTGTTTTGCCCCTGTATGCTGCCAGGGGGATGGCCGTAATAACTTTTAAAAGCCCTGATAAAGCTGGGCACATTTTTGTAGTCCAGGCTGTCAGAAACTTCACGCACCAACAGTCCCTGCAGTAACAAATGCCGGGCGTGTTCCATACGTAACAGGCGGATATAGTCGCCCGGGGTCATCAAAAATTCCTTCTGATAGTCCCGTTCCAGTTTCTTTAAGTAAATACCGAAGCGGTCAGAAAGGGCGCTAACGGTCATCAGTTGATGACTGGTATAGTTGCGCTCGATGAACTGCCTGACCCGGTATACCGGGTCTTCATACCGCCGGAAGGTCAGTTGATGATATCTCTTTAAGAGTGCTTTGCACAGGCCCAGATGCCAGGTTTCTATGTCTTTATTTTCTTCCTGCGGGCTGAATAGTTGCTTCAGTTTCCGGGCCATGGCCCGGTCGGGATCTACCTGGGGCATGTGTCCGTACGGATGATGGCCGCTCTCCATCCACTGGAGGAATTCCCGCAGGCCGGAGAAATCGTTTACATGCCGCCACAGCCAGGCGGCGCGGGCATTGATATACACGAAATGGTGCCAGCCCTTTTCGAGCTTTCCGGCAAAAGCTCCCGGAGTATTAAATGCAGCGTAACATTTGCCCTCGCCGGCTACCGCTACAGGCCTGCCGCCGGGCAGGGAGAAATGCACCTGGCCTTCGAGCATGAAAAACATAAACGCCGATGGCTTTTTAACGGTAAAGCTTATTTCCAGACCGGTAGTAAGATGAAAGCTGAAGACCTCCATATAAAAAAGGAAATTCCGGTATTCCTGGCGCAGCACGCTGCCTGCCTCCAGCCCGGTCAGTTTGGCCCGGCGGGCGTAGTTTACGACATAGCTGAACTGTTCCGGGATGTTACCTTTTACGTCCCGGCGTGAGATCGTGGGGGAATGGAATTTGATTTTTGTGACAGACCTTTTCATGATGTCTGGCGTCCTCGTAGTACCGTATATTACCTGCCGCCGCTAAAACCGGCCATTGAAGTTACCTTATCCGGGGATTTTATCGCATAATGAGCGGCCTGACGGGCTGCTGCAGCAGTAAATTTGTCGATGGTCTTTGGCGCATAAGTATTGTTAATAACATTTTTGCCCGTAAGGGCCTCGAACCAGGTGCATGCAGCTGTATACCGGCCGTATGTTAATTCAAGATGGTATCCGTCGCGGCAAAAATTATCTCCGATACTGCTTGATCTTGCGTTCTGGATAGCCGTTCCCGACGGGATAAGAAATTTAATCTCAGGGACATCTTTAACGACCTTTCTTGTAGCGTCAACAATAGCCCGGTACATCGCGTTCTGGTCTTTGCTGTAATTGACAAAGCCTCCATGGGTAGAGTTCTGAGCGTAGGCCCAGGTGCGATGGAGTACAAACCGCACATGGGGATTGGTAACTTTACTTTTTACATATATTAATAAATCAGTTAAGTACGGAAAATAAGTGGCATAGATACCCGAATTCTGACTTACCTGCTGAAAGCTTATATAATCCCAGGGTTCATCCTGTATAGCTGTGGATAATGTTTGCTTTTCCTTTACCGTTTTGATTCCGCCCACTATTTTGCGGTAAGAGTAAGCCGGGGCATCAGAAACAGCATTTTTACTGTGCGTTTCTAAAGAGCAGCCGCCAATGTAAAGGTTGCCGATCACAAGGCTGTCGCCTGCGGCTTTAGCCAGTTCATACAGATAGTTCTCCACGGCATCTTCAGAAAAGCTGTTTCCTATGGCCAGTACTTTTATTACATTTTTTGCCTGAGCAGAGAGGCTGCAGGCAAAAATCAATAATACTATAAAAATATGTTTGGCAAGATAATTCTTCATTCTCTTTAATTTAATTTCTTCGTTTATTTAACCATAGTACATTTCTTCCAGTACTGCTATTGCAGCATCCAGGTTTTGTACATTTTCTACGGCGATCCTCAGGGTTTGCTTTACCTCCTTAAGATTGCAGCGGCGGGCATTGGCCTGAACAAACTGGAGTACATTTCCGAATTGCGCACTATCAAAATAGGCAGATTGCTGGTCGGAGACAAAATAGCCCTTTAACACATGTTTCTTAAAAGACACTTTTTCAAAGCCAATTTCTTTGCCAAGCCATTGAAGTTTTAATGTATTCAGCAACTCCCTTACCGGTTTTGGAACAGGCCCGAAACGGTCTGTTAAGTTTTTAGAAAACGCCTCCAGTTGCTGTTCGTTTTCAAGTTTGGAAATTTCCGTATAAAGGTTATACCGTTCTGTAATGTTAGTAACGTAGCTATCCGGGATTAAAACTTCCAGATCGGTATCTATCTGGGTAAAAGAGATGACAGGGCGGGGTTTTTCATCCTTAAAAAGTTCTTTAAATTCATCATCTTTCAGCTCGTTAATAGCTTCGTCGAGGATCTTATGATACATTTCAAATCCGATCTCGGCAATAAAACCGCTTTGCTCAGCACCCAGGAGGTTGCCGCTTCCCCGGATGTCGAGATCGCGCATGGCAATATTAAATCCGCTGCCAAGGTCAGAAAATTCCTCAACGGCGCTTAGCCGTTTCCGGGCTTCAGGAGTAAGGGTAGACAGCGGAGGGCTTAACAGGTAGCAGAACGCTTTTTTATTAGACCGCCCTACCCGTCCGCGCATCTGGTGCAGATCGCTTAACCCAAACATATGCGCGTGATTGATCAGTATGGTATTGGCATTTGGAATATCAAGTCCGGCTTCAATGATCGTTGTTGCTACAAGGACATCAAATTCGCCATTAATAAATTTCAGCATCACATCTTCGAGCTGATCTCCTTCAAGCTGCCCGTGGGCAATGCCGATGCGTGCCAGGGGCACCAGTTTTTTAATCAGCCCTCCCAGTTGCGGAAGGTCGTTTACCCTGTTATGGATAAAGAAGATCTGTCCTCCCCTGTTAATTTCGTACTCCACAGCTTCTTTGATAAGTTTCTCATTAAAAACATGGAGCTCGGTTACTACCGGTTGCCGGTTTGGAGGAGGAGTGGCAATGATAGAAAGGTCGCGGGCCCCCATTAGCGAGAAGTGAAGGGTACGCGGAATAGGTGTTGCCGTTAATGTAAGGCTGTCTACATTGGCCCTCAGGTGTTTTAATTTTTCTTTTACCCCTACGCCGAACTTCTGTTCCTCATCAATGATCAGCAGTCCGAGGTCCCTGAATTTAACATCTTTACTTACGATCCTGTGGGTGCCGATAATGATGTCGACTTTTCCTTCAGCAAGATTATTCAGGGTTTCTTTTATTTGCCGGGATGATTTGAACCTGTTAATGTAATCGACGTTACAAGGGAAATCGTGAAGCCTTGAAATAAACGTTTTATAATGCTGCAGGGCAAGAATCGTTGTAGGTACCAGAACGGCTACCTGTTTACTATCGGCAACGGCTTTAAAGGCAGCGCGTATGGCGATCTCC
This sequence comes from Sphingobacteriales bacterium, assembly GCA_015654985.1. GTDB lineage: Bacteria > Bacteroidota > Bacteroidia > Sphingobacteriales > Sphingobacteriaceae > Arcticibacter. The sequence continues at coordinate 10,335 of JAATFW010000291.1, forward strand.
GTTTTTCCAAAACCCACATCGCCGCAGATGAGCCTGTCCATAGGATGCGGCGATTCCATATCCTTTTTTACATCAGCAGTAGCTTTTTCCTGGTCGGGAGTGTCTTCGTAAATAAACGAAGCCTCCAGTTCTGTCTGCAGGTATGTATCGGGCGGGAAAGCGGTTCCGTTTTGGGCTTTACGTTTGGCATAAAGGGTGATCAGGTCGCGGGCAATATCCTTAACTTTTTTTTTTGTGGTTTTTTTAAGTTTTTCCCAGGTATCAGTACCGAGTTTATTCATCCGGGGCACGGTGCCTTCCTTGCCCGAATATTTGGATATGCGGTTTAAAGAGTTGATATTAACATAGAGAAGATCATTGTCGGCATAGATCAGGCGGATCATTTCCTGGGTTTTGCCATTTACTTCCACTTTTTCAAGACCTGCATATTTCCCTATCCCATGGTCGATATGCGTAATATAATCGCCGGGCTTAAGTTCCCGCAGTTCTTTCAGGGTAATAGCCTGCGAACGGGCATACCCCTTTTTAAGCTTGTATTTATAGTAGCGGTCGAAGATCTGGTGATCGGTATAGCAGGCTATTTTTAAACTATGATCAATAAAGCCCTCCCTGAGCGAAATATTAACGGGAGTAAATTTTACTGTTTTATCAATATCAGCGAAAATGGTATACAGACGTTCCACCTGTTTGGCCGAGTCTGTAAATATAAAGTTTACCGTTTTTTCAGCTTCATTTTGCCTGATATTATGAATAAGGAGATTAAAATCTTTATTAAAGGAAGGCTGCGGTTTGGTTTCGAACTCTATAATTTCATCAGGCCCATAGAAGAACTGTTTCCCGAATTCTATAATTGCAAAATCCTGAAGCTGATCTGCCAGTAATTTTTCGTCGGTAAAGTTGAATTTGGGATCGATCCATTCAGGGCTTTTCTGTTTCTCGGCCAGGGGCAGGGCTTTCCAGAATTCCGCCGCCCTTTTATAGCCGTCTCTCAGGATATCGAGCGTAAACTGTACATCTTTAAACCATACTGAAGTGTCGGCATCGATGTATTCAAGCAAAGAGATATTATGATCGGTAAGGAACTTCGATTGTACGTTTGGAACAATGGTAACGCTTTTTACCGTTTCCTGGGAGAGCTGGTCTTCGATCTGGAAAGTCCGGATACTTTCAATAAAATCGCCGAAAAATTCAACCCGGTAGGGAAGATCGTGCGAAAAAGAAAAGATATCGACGATGCCCCCGCGAATAGAGAACTGGCCGGGCTCATAAACGAAATCTACGCGTTGGAAATCGTATTCAATCAGGAACTCATTGATAAACTCGATGCTTAGTTTATTGCCGGTGCTTATTTCGAGTGTGTTCTTCTCAAGAGAATCCCTGTTAATCACCCTTTCGGCCAGGGCCTCGGGGTAAGTAACGATCAGCTTTCCGAATTCTGTAGAGTGGATCAGTTCGTTCAGTACCTCAGCCCGTTGTAAAACATTGGCACTGTCTGGCTGGGTAAATTCAAATGGCTTGCGGTACGAAGAAGGAAAAAGAAGGATCTCCTTGTCAAAGAGGTTTTCCAGGTCGCTCTGAAAATAAGCAGCTTCTTCCCTGTCGGGAAATACAAAAACAATATTCCTGTGCTGTAAAAAGTAAAGGGCAGTAGCAACCATCGCATCGCTTGATCCGATGAGCCCCTTTAAATGAATCCTGGGGTTTTTGGCTTTATTTAACGCGGCAGCCAGTTTCTCAACCTTCGGATCTTTTTTATAAAGATCTAATATATCCCGTACGTTCACTTTCTGTAATCAGGTGCAAATATAAAGCTTTTGCTGATAGGCGTTGGATATCGGGCAGAGTTTTCAGTTATGTATATTCAATAACTACTTTTAGATGAAAACGGCCCTTACGGATTCTCTATTGGCTAAGATAGGGAACGTTATATACATATACTGCTGCAATAACACTTGGCAGATGCTCCTGATGTTTAATTTTTTAAAGAAGTCCTGCGAAAAGCACGTTTCATCCTTTATTTATCGTATAAAATCCCAGGAACTTTTTTGTAAGAAAAACATATTTGATATTTAATTATAAAATTCGTTTTGACCATGAAAAAGAACTCTATCTTTTTATTATCAGGCTTGTTACTTACTATCTTCAATGCTTCTGCTCAGCAGGATACAGCTGGCCGCAGTATAAAGTTGAGAATGCAGACGGCAGCGGTGAACAGTCTGCCAAATACTTTTCCTTCTACCGGTAATGTGGGGATTGGAACGACTTCTCCGGTTTCAAGTCTTGATATGAACGGAGGGCTGACATTGGATAACACGGAATGGGGAGAGGCGACCGTTTATACTACCAGAAGCTCGTCTGATATCGGCCGGTCCTTTTATATACTTAACTCAGTGACCAATCGTGTCGCTGCGAATATGAAGGTCGGCGGAGTTCTGATCTCTGATAATTTTGCTTATGCATATCCGGCAAAGGGGGATTTGGTTGTTAAGGGAAAAGTAGGAATCGGTATTGCCAATCCCACAGAAAAATTGGCCGTTAATGGAACTATCCGGTCTAAAGAGGTTAAGGTTGACCTTGTCAACTGGCCTGATTATGTATTTCAGAAGGATTATGATTTAACATCTCTCGCTGATGTTGAAAAATTCATTAAGATAAATAAGCATTTACCCGATATTCCTTCAGCCGAAGAAGTAAAAAATGAAGGTGTGAGTTTAGGAGAAATGAATGCAAAGCTGCTTAAAAAGATAGAGGAACTAACATTATATGTTATTCAGCTGAAAGATGAGGTGGAGAAGTTGAAAGTTGGGAAAGGTGATTAGATCTGTATTTACAGGAAGCAGATATCTGTAACCGCTTTCTAATTAAGGATAAGATAAGCTGCGATTTTATGGTTCTATTGATTTCAATTTAATTATTATGTCCGTTAAAAACATACTTCTCTTTTTCATCAGTACTTGCTTGCTTTTTAGCATCGAATCGTTTGCACAGACATCTGAAAATGCCTTACTTAATTCGCAAAGATTTGAGAAAAACTTTGAAACTAAACGTGACATAATTGGAGCGGCGGGAAATAGTGTAAATCTTGTTTCCGGGAATATTAATTTGCCGGTAACACTCGTGGCTTTAGATGGGAAAAACGGATTAAACATAAATGTCTCTATTCAGTATAATTCTGCTGGAATAGAAAAGCTCGCAGATACATGGAACAGTGAGTCGCCAACCGGGATATTAGGTTTAGGGTGGTCTATGGACATTCCCAAAATTATAGCAGACAATAAACAAACCGGGGCCAAAGAAGATGATGAGTATTATTTGATAGAAGGAGGCCAAACAGTAAAGTTAATCAGAAAAGGAAATGATCCTTCAAATTCAGCAATAAAAACTTATGATATAAAAAATGGCGGTAACTGGAAAATAAGTTATAATCCTTCATATGAGCTGTGGGAAATTATAAAAGAAGATGGAACGAAATACCAATATGGAGGAGCTAACTTTGGTGAAAATGCGGTACAATGGATAGTTAGATGGGGTAACTGGATTGGAAGCAGTGTAAAGACCTATAATGATAGCGGTAGTTTTTTTATCCAGCAACAGCAGGCTGTCGCCTGGAATTTGAGTGGGATATTAAATACATCGCAGGACCAGATTGTTTTTGAATATGATCCCGTTGAGCAGTATGTAGGAAGAATAAGTGGATTAAAACATACCGAGGCTACTTATTTGAAAAAAATCAGAGATACTTTTGGCCGGACTGTTCAGTTCTTTTATAACGAGAAACTTGCGGATGAGTATACCGAACCTCATACCGAACAAGCAGAACCTGATGCATACCAGGAAGTATATGAACGCAGATACCTGGATCATATAGAAGTATATAATCAAGGGAATAAACTGCTCTCTTCCTCAGCCTTTACCTACAGTTTTATTGATAAAGGAAATGGATCGAAGAAGTTAACCAAGCGGCTTCTTACTAATATTACTGAGAAGAATATGGGAGGAGATACAAACTCTCCCACAAAATTTGAATATTTTACAAGTGGAGTTAATTACGGTAAACTCCGAACTTTGACCTCTCCGGGCGGAGGTAAAGCTTCTTACACTTATAGCGAGGGAATTACTCTGAGTAATTCAAGACGTGATCTTACAATCAACGCTCCGTCTGGCTTTGGGGAGCCCGATATGCAGTATGGAAAAGATTATGTAGTAGTTACCTGGAGGTATCTGGGTTCCGGCCAGAATCATACGTCAGGCGGAGTGGATGTCAGAGTAATGGTATATACCTGGGAGGGGGCATGGGTTGAACAGGACCTGGGCATTATTCCTAATGTGAAACACACACTTACCTGGGATAATATGCATAGAGTTGACTTCCTTTCCACCCAGCAAGAAGATTTTTTTGCATTTATGAATCCTTCGAGTAATGAAAATTATGTAGTTTATCTTTTTAGAAGAAACAAAGGATCCAGGGGAAAATGGGAAAGGGAGGATAATACAATCAGGACCGGTAATTATGCCGAAAAACCTGTGTTAAGATCCGGAGATCACTTTGTGTCGGTTCATGCAAAAAGACTGGGAACTATTTCAACATTTATTCTTGCTAACGATCGCTGGATAAGAAAAGACCTGGATGCCGGTTATGGTCAGCCTTACGGGGAGTATTATAGTACGGCAGGCAACAATTATATCATTAGCCATAATGAGGATGGCACACCTGATAATATTAATTTTTTCTATTTGGATGAGCAGATGCAATGGCAAAGAAGAATACTGCCTAACTCTGTTTTATTTAATTCAACGGGTATTAGCTATTGGTATGGATCCAATGCCTTCGCCCTTGCAATGGCAGAAGGCAATCCTGAATATATTTATCAATGGGATGAAAACTATAATAATTTTTCCAGGAAGGACATTTTAGGCAGTTATGCAGATAATTCGAATGTAGATATTTATAACGAAAACTTTGCTATTGCTGAAAAAACAGGCGATTATACTTATAAAATCAGAGGCGCACGTTTTGATGGGGCTACCTGGTATACAACTCCGATTGAATGGAATGAAGAGGCTGTCTCAAAAGTAAAATAAGGCAACCTCTTTTATTATTTATAGTTTTTTGGTTTGTTTACCCACAATTTGTTCAATAATTGTTGATAATTCTGAATGTTTTTTTGATTGTTTAGTACTGTTTTTGTGGGAATTA
>JAATFW010000290.1 GCA_015654985.1 Sphingobacteriales bacterium
AAAGACTTATATGTTACTTAGAGCTGTTGCAAGGCTTGTCTTACAGTATCTTTGTTGGGCTTAGAAATAGGCATTTTTTCTCCGGACGTTAAGAGTAGAATACCACCGTCTTCTTTTAACCAGCTTTTTACATATTTTGGATTTACTAAATGGCTTTGGTGAGTTCTTAAAAATCCGTTGGGGCGCAGTAAATCTGCATACTCTTTAAGTGATTTAGAAACCAATATTTTTTCATCACTCGAAAGGAAGAAGCGGGTATAAGTATTGTCTGCCTCGCAACGTATAATTTCTGACAAAGTAACATACCTTATTTCGCTTTGCATCTGCAGGGCAATTTTGCTAACGTTCGTTTCTGGCTTTTTTAGTTGTTGCAGTAAAAAATCGAGCTGGGATGTTTGTATTTGTGTCGCCAATTTTTGTTCGGCTTTATTTACCGCATTCATCAGTTCTTCAATATCAATGGGTTTTAAGAGATAATCTAAGGCAGCAAATTTTACAGCTTGTATACCATATTGGTCGTAAGCGGTAACAAAAATAACTTCGAAATTACGTGCTGGAAGCAGTTTCAGTACATCAAAACCTGTTTGATCACCCATTTGAATATCCAAAAACACTAAATCAGGCAAATATTTTTTAATAGCATCAACTGCATCGCTTACATTTTGCGCTGTTGCCATTATAGTTACCTGCGGACAGTGCTTTTCTAACAAAGTCCGTAGGTTTTCTAAGTTGGAAATTTCGTCATCTATTAAAATTGCCTTCATCATATTATAGCCAATCGGTTAATGCTAAGCTTATTTTAGTGCCGTTAGTGGTTGATTGTATAGCTAAAGTAAAGCGATTTTCTTTATAAATACTATTTAAGAGTGCTATTCTACTGTCACTTAGTGGCAGACCCAGCCCCTTGTACTTTTTTTCTGTGTCAAATCCATTTCCATTATCGGTAACAGTTAACACCAAATCATTTGCTTCCTTAATAAATGTGATCGTCACTTTTCCATCGCTAGCTTTTTGCGATATGCCGTGCTTCACCGCATTTTCTACAAAAGGTTGCAGCAGCATACTTGGTATTTCTATGTTAGCTAAATCTAAGTTTTCGGAGCGGTTAATTTCGTACTTAAAACCGAACCGCAATTGCTCCATTTGCAGGTAATCGTTTAATAAGGTTTTTTCTTGTGCTAAACTGATCAGTTCTTTATCATCAAGCACGTTACGGGTTAACCGGGCAAACTTAGAAAGGTATTTATTGGCATTGTCTATTTCGTTTTTGTTCATTAAATTTTGAATGCCAGAAAGCGCATTAAATAAAAAATGAGGATTCAATTGCGAACGAATGGAGTTGAGCTGGAGTTTTGCAATGTTTTTTTGCTGCTCATTTTCTGCCAGCTTTTTTTTGTTTCTTTTTTTGATGAAGTAAAGGATAACAAGAAAGGCTAATCCAATAGAAAATGCTACGATAAGTGTGTATATCAAAAGTTCTTTTTTGGTATAGTTTTCTTCATCTAAAGCTATAGAAAGCGTATATCCCGCTGTGTATTTTTCTATTTCTTTTGATGAAATATCGCAATCAAGGCAATTAGTCCATTTAATCAATGGCTGAATAATAATTTCATAATCTCCCGATTTTTTGAAAACGGTTCTATCGATCTTAATGTAGGGTGAAAACTCATGTGCTTCATCAACGTAGCCGCCATATTGCCAGGCAGTTGATTCGAAGATTATTTTATTTGTTTGCTTATCTTTTATTGAGGTGTAGTAGAGATAATCAATATCGGATCTGTCTTTTACAATGGTTAGTTCATCGTCTTTTTCAGTGAAAGTAAGGTTTGTTCTTTCTTTAGGGTCGGTTATGTAGCTGTAGTCAACGCCTTTGTCAGTCGCGAAGCGCTTTGAAAAAGTTTTGATAGTTGCTCTTGGAATAGGCTTCCCGTAAAAAACAGCTTTGTCAATATCGAGCGGTTTTTCGATGCTGTAAATTAATGTGGTAATAGTTTTGCCTTTTATAGGAAAAATGCCAAGAGTTGCAGAGCGGAATACTTCTTCGTCCCCCCTGTCGACATCTTTTAGTTGTGCTTTGTTGATCGGCTGATTTACTGCAATTGGTTTGTTATCGATTAAAATTGTGTACCGATAGTGCTGTATACTAATATTCTTCCTAAAATAAATCTGGATACTAACATTGTTGACTTCGGGTAAATAACTAAAGGATGTGCGGGGCTGGTTAGGGAACATTTTTGCATAAAAGACATTTTTGGCTGAACTATCTACACACATGAGGAGTTTTCCTCCAGCAGCGTATGCGCGGGAAAAGTTGATGCCTTTTTGCGCATTTACTGTAGATAGCGCAATAATGAAGTTGAGAAATATGAAGATTATCTTTTTCATGTTAAGTTTAACTTTCATCAAACTTGTGGCAATAATACCAAAACTAAAACCATAAAACAGGAAAGGCAGTGTTTTAAATAGCAGAGGTGTTGATTTGTGCAGTATTTGAATATTGCCAGAAGGGTGTATATAGCGGAGAATGTAGTCATTCCGTTTTGGGGCAATGCGGCCGGCTCCCCGGTTGCCAGAGTAGTAGCGATTGCTTTAGCAGCCCAGGCAAATATAAGTAATTTTCAACGGGGGCCTTTTGGAGCGTGATGAGTGATCCATTTGTAAACAGGCTGAGTGATCAGTTTTGGCAGAAAACACAATTTATAATATAGAATTTTCGCTCCTAACTGTCATTCTATGCGGTTCGGTAAGTGTCCTGTTTGGACATTTAAAAAATGTCTAAATAAGTTTAAACAAGTTATTCGCTTCAGATCCTCTATAAAATGACTCCGTAATCATAGTTTATCTTCACAATAAGATGGTATGTATTTCCTTTGATAAATACCAGCCTATTTGTCTGCCAATATACTTACACTGGGGTACGCTACCTTGATAGCATTAGGTGTTTGCCAGTATTTTTTACAAATTATTCGGGCTGAAGTAAATTATAAAACAATCATATTATAAGTCACTTTTGATATAGTGCTTGAATTTCCCCCTGCTTAATCGTAAATTTACAGTTATTTATCTCTCTTGGGGAGACAAAGAAGGGTATGAATTCAGGACCGAAGTTTGACAACACGAGTTCAGGCCGGTCAAAAAAGAATACTAAAACAGTAGACTTTATTGTTTCTTATATATCTTTGTCTACCATCGGCCTTTTAAGGGTACTATAATAATATGCTAACAGCAACTGGGGAACAGGAGGACAACGTGACTTTAACAGCACTTCAAGGCGGAGATGAGAAAGCCCTGGAGTATCTGTATTTGTGTTATTACGACCTGCTCTTCCGTCAGGCTTATGGTATCCTGAAAGACAGGGATCTGGCAGAAAATATTACTCAAGACACGTTTGTATATATATGGCAACGTAAGGAAACCCTTTCTATCCAGGGTTCTATAAAAGCCTATTTACAGGCCATGGTACGCTATCAGGTTTTCCATACTATAAAAAATGGCCAATCCAGGCCGCAGGTTTATGAAAACATCACGGAAAGGATGGACATGAACAGAGGCCTCTCCCCTCAGGATATCCTCGAAGAGAAAGAACTGATCAAATCAATAGCCGCTGCAGTAGACACCTTACCTGATCGCTGCAGAGAAGTATACGTCATGAGCCGTGAGCAGCAGCTTACGCACAAAGAAATTGCTGCCCGGCTCGGTATTTCTACAAAAACGGTGGAAAATCAGATTACAAAAGCATTACGTGTCATCAAAGGTTCTCTAAAAAACTTCCTTACGCCATTATTGAGCATTACATTTCTCGTTTTTTCTGTTTTTTTCTAAAAAATTAATTTTTCTTATAGGGGATAGGATCCTTTTTTTACACTTACACCTGATAAATTCAGTATAAAAAGTGAAAGAAGAGCAATTTAGGGCTTTATTGGAGAAATATCTGAACGGAGCAGCTACGGATAGCGAGATCAAATCACTGCTCAACTATTATTATTCCTTTGAGCAGGAAATATCCGATTATCCACAAACCAACTCCAAAGAACTTCGCCGGAAAGCACGGGCCTTCATGCAGGGAAGTGAACAACGTAAAAAAGTGAATGCACCGGTCAGGTGGCTGGTAGCTGCCAGTATTTTATTGTTCCTATCGTTCATGGGCTGGCTGACCTATCAACAGTACTATTTACAGGGCGAGCAGGAATCATTTGCCGCTGCAAAAGGAGAACAAAAAGCCATTACCTTGAGCGATGGCACCGAAATCAGATTGAACGCTGGTAGTCAGATTCTTTACCCCAGGTACTTCAAGGGCGAAACAAGGGAAATCACATTGAGTGGCGAGGCCTATTTCAATGTAAGTAAAAACCCGGAGAAACCTTTCATTATCCATACAGAACAGATGGACGTCAAAGTGCTTGGCACCGTATTCAACGTTAAAGCCTATCCGGAAGACGAAACGACAGAAACGGCATTGATCAGTGGTTCCGTAGCCATCCATCAGCGATTGGGCCTGCAAAAAGAGATCATATTGAAACCTATGGAAAAGTTTGTGCTGCACAGGCAGGCATTTATCTCTGCCGCTCAGGAGCCGTCCGTGGAAAAGAAGACGGCCGAATCGAACAAAAAAATGGAGGCTGTCATATTGCCGCTCAACATGGGAAAAAAAGATGGACCGGAAGCAATAGCAGAGACAGGATGGCTACAGCGACGTATGACTTTCAGGGATGAGAGTTTCTCCTCCATAGCCCATGTGCTGGAACGCTATTATGATGTGGAGATCAGCTTTGAAAAGCCCGCCATAGCTGGTTACCGTTATTCCGTCACCTTTGAAGACGAAGAACTGAACAATTTACTCCAATCGCTGCAGACAGCAGCATCTTTCAATTATAGGAAGGAGGGGAAAAAGATCTTCATCTACTAAACTGACAAAAAAGGGCTACACCAGGTGCAGCCCATCGATTCATGGACAGGAACAGGCTACAACGACCAAATTGAGCACCTGTTTCCTTTTACTCACATTCAAATCATTGTAAATGTATAAAAATTTCCTTTTATATTTTATTGCTATGAAGTTGATCTTTATGATTGTACTAATCGGCAGTTTACAGGCAACCGAGAGCGTTTTTTCTCAATCAGTAAAAATCAACCTTAGCCTCGACGGAGCCAGTATAGAGCAGGTACTGGACAAGATCGAGGAGAACACGGATTATAAATTTGTCTATAACAGCTCGGTTATTCCGCCAAAAACCATTAAAATCAAGGTCAAAAAGGTCAGCGTAGCCGACATATTGACTCAAACACTGGATGAAACAGGACTGCACTGGCAAGAATTGCAAAACAACGTGATCGTTATTGCCAAAGCCACTCCCCAGGACCCCATCCGTGTTGAAGGTATTGTGGTCGATCAACAAGGCGAGCCTGTTCCCGGCGTTTCCATTTTTATAAAAAACCGGGAAAAAGTGACTGCTAATATGCAATCCGGCACGGTTACCGACCAGGCCGGGCGCTGGAGCATATTTGTTCCCGGTGAAGGCATTGTACTTGTTGTTAAGGCAGTGGGCTATGAAACACGGGAAATTACGGTTACCAAAGAGCGCAATCTCAAAATAGAACTCACGGAAGCCATCAATGAACTGAAGGCTGTAGTAGTAACTGGATTGTACGTCCGTAAAGCAGAATCATTTACGGGATCGGCCACCACGTTTTCACAAGATGATATCGTAGCTGCCGGAGCACAGAATGTGGTGCAGAGTCTGAGAACCCTGGATCCCGCTTTTCAGATCACTGATAACTTAGAATTAGGGTCCGATCCGAACATGATACCTAATATACAAATGCGGGGCCAATCGGGACTCCCCGATCTGCGAGGAGAATACAGCAGCAATCCTAATCAACCCCTGTTTATATTGGACGGTTTTGAGACTACCTTGCAGAAGGTCATCGATCTGGACATCTATCGCGTCAAAAGCATTACCCTGCTGAAAGACGCTGCCTCCAAAGCCATATACGGATCACGTGCTGCAAACGGGGTGGTTGTCATTGAAACATTAAGACCCCTGCCTGGTAAACTCAGGCTGACATATAATGCCAACATGAATATTCAGTTGGCAGATCTTTCCAGTTATAATTTAACAAATGCCAGAGAAAAATTGCAAGCTGAAGTGCTGGCCGGTATTTATGATGATGCGACTTTTGGAAATGCGCAGTACAATTTAAAAGAATGGTACAATCAGAATCTGGCCCTGGTGGAAAGTGGTGTCAATACTGATTGGTTGGCCAAGCCCCTACGGAATGGTATAGGCCAGCGGCATTCTGTAAGAGTGGAAGGTGGGGATGAGAGCATGCGGTATGGCGTAGACCTGATGTATAATGATGTGAAGGGGGTAATGAAAGGCTCTGACCGCCAATCTGTAACCGGGGCTGTTGACCTGACTTACCGAACCGGTAGATTTTCGTTCAATAATATCCTCTCTATCGTTAATAACGCAGGCAGGAACTCACCTTGGGGTGATTTTTCCACCTATGCTGCTATGAATCCTTATTTGCCCTATCAGGATGAAAATGGTAATATTCTGAAGATTATCAACACCCTGTATGAACAAAATGGCGGCGGCGGCGGTACGGTTATATCTTCACCGGTGTACAACCCGGCCTACAACTCGACCTTGAATATTACAGACCAAACCAGGTACACTGATTTTACCAATAATTTCAGTGCGGAGTACAGGATCTTGACGGGCTTGACGGCACGGGGTCGTTTCTCTTTGACTAAGCAATACAATAGCGGAGACCAGTTTTTACCGGCCGATCATACACTGTTTACCGGCAGTGAATTCGAAGGCGATAATATCAACCGAAGGGGTAGATATACCAAGGCAAATGGCGAGATTAATAATTTCTCGGCGAACATCTTATTAAATTATACGAAATCCTTTGGTAAACACTTGATTTCTGCCAATGGGGGGGTCGATGCCAGCAGCTTGTCGGGCTTTTCCAATACCTACGTGGTAGAGGGCTTCCCGGGCGATCGGATGGATTTCCCATCACTGGCTATGCAATACATGCAGAATACAAGGCCTGCAGGCTCGGAAAGCACTGTTCGTGATGCCAGTGCATTGGTTTCAGGAAACTACACGTACGATGACCGCTTCTTGTTCGATGCCTCCTACCGGGGGACGCAATCATCGCAATTTGGTCGCAATGCCAAATGGGGGCAGTTTTGGTCTGCAGGTATTGGCTGGAATCTGCATAATGAAAACTTCATTAAGCAGTTGGGCATCTTTGATCAATTGCGCCTTCGCGCTACTACGGGGTATACAGGTTCACAGAATTTTAATTCCTCCATCAGTTTGGCTACCTATAGCTACTATTTGGAGAATCCCTATTCAACCAGTGGGAATGGCGCAACCTTAATTGGCCTGGCCAACCCGGATCTGAAGTGGCAGCGCAAGCGGGATGATAATTTTGGTATTGATATTTCTGTACTGAACAGGATGAACCTGAGGATGGACTATTACATCAGCACCACAGACGGGCTCATTACTGACATTACCCTGCCGCCTTCCAACGGTTTTGAAACGTTCAAAGCAAATTTGGGTAAATCCGAAAACAAGGGATTTGATCTGAGGGTGGACTATAAGATATTCAATCAGCCGGAAAAACGCAATTCCTTAAGTGTATTTGTTATGATGTCCCATAATAAAAACATCCTCAAAGAAGTTTCTAACGGATTAAAGCAGTGGAATAGTACACAGGATACGGCCAATACAAATGCGCCGAGATTACGATTTGTGGAAGGACAATCGATGAATGCGATCTGGGCGGTGCCTTCGCTCGGTATCGATCCGGCTACAGGCCGGGAAGTCTATATGAAGCAAGACGGCTCTTCTACGTATACCTGGGATGCTGCTGATCTGGTAGTTGCCGGAGATGCGTTGCCCAAATTCTACGGCAATTTTGGATTCAACCTGGCGTTGGCGGGATGGCAATTGAGCACCTCCTTTAGATACCAGTGGGGCGGCAGTCTATACAACCAGACATTGGCAGATAAGGTCGAAAATGCCAACATATACCAAAATGTGGACCGGCGTGTGCTGGAAGACCGATGGAGAAAACCGGGCGATGTCAGCTTTTTTAAAGACATTGCCGATCAGACGATCACGAAGGCAAGCACACGTTTTATTGAAAAGAACAATTTATTGACTTTGGCTGCTGTTGATTTAAAGTATGACCTTGACAGGTTACCTTACGTCGCCCGTTGGGGATTCTCCCGGGTAAGGGCAGGCATTAACGTAAGTGAATGGATGTTGGCTTCCAGTGTCAAAACAGAACGGGGTACCGATTATCCCTTCGCACGCAATTTTCAGTTCTCACTCCAATTTATGTTTTAGACGTATGAAAAAGATGAAACGATATATTCTCCTTCCCGTGTTACTGATAGCGCTTTCCGCATGTAATAAATGGACGGATGTTAGCCCCAAAACAAGTATAGATGATGAACGTTTTTTTGACAACGAGCAAGGTTTCAGGGAAGCATTGAATGGTGTCTATCTATTAATGGGGAATCCGGGCTTGTACGGTCGTGAGCTTACTTTTGGCATGTCTGATGTATTGGGCGGAATGTATGTGCTGGACGCTTCCAATGGTTCTCTGGCATATCGCCAGTTACAAGCGGGTCTTTATGAAAATGCGGGACCACAAGCCCTGATCGTAAAAGCCTGGGAAAAATCATACAATGCTATTGCCAATGTAAACAAGCTGCTGGAAGAGCTGGAAAAAGCCGATACATCGATGTTCGACCAGAATAACTACAACATCATTAAGGGAGAGGCTTTGGGACTAAGGGCTTTCTTGCATTTCGATATGCTTCGTTTATTCGGAAAGAGCATCGCCGCCGGCGGTGGCGGAGAAAAAAGCATTCCTTATGTGAGGTCTTATTCGACGGGTATCAATCCGCGGTTGACCTCCAATGAAGTGCTCGCAAATATACGGGAAGATTTGGAGCAGGCGGCTGTTCTTTTGAAAAGTGATCCCTTGTTGACGGGTGAAAGTACATCCGGAACTACCAATGATCTTCTTCTGAACAGGAAACTCCGGTTTAACTATTTCGCGGCAAAGGCATTGCTGGCTCGTGCGGAGCTTTGGGCAGGTAACCGTCCGGCGGCTCTGCTGGCAGCAGAAGAGGTGATCGGCGCGGCCGGCAGGGTGTTTCCCTGGGTGCTTCAATCGGCTGTGGTTGCCACCGAAACGCAGCGTGACCGCACGTTCACGACCGAACATATCTTCGGACTGTATGTCAATGACCTGGCGGAAAATTATGCAAATCTGTTAGACAGTTCGCAATATACTTCAACACTCATCATTGGTGCCGCCCGGATTGCCGAGCAGTTCGAAACAGCCAGCGTGGGTACCGGCGACTACCGCCAGGTGTACCTTATCCGGGAAACTTCCCGCCTGGGCCAGAACAAAATATTTTTTGGTAAACTCTATCAGCCAGCCGGAATGCCTTCAAACCTCGCCAGGCGGATACCGCTTATCCGGATCCCTGAGATGTATTATATCGCCGCAGAATGTCTGTCAGATTCCAACCCCCAACAGTCCATGGAATACCTTACAACGGTACGGAATGCGAGAGGCATCACAACTCCATATCCGAACGGTTTAAGTGGTGATCAACTGCGCAATGAAATCCGCAAGGAGTATTGGAAGGAATTTCCGTTGGAAGGACAGATGTTTTATTATTACAAACGGACTAATTCTACCACTGTTCCAGGGATCACCGGGAATTTCAACACCCAGAATTATGTATTGCCATTACCTCCCAATGAGATTGAATTTGGGGAATGATCATTCATCCAATTAATTTATAATGTAATGAAAAGAATTAATTTATATTCCATATCTTCCTTAATCACATTATTGCTTGTGTTTGTCTCCTGCCAGAAAAACGAATTGGATGCTACGTATAAAGGAGTTTCAAGGATTGTCATCGCTGGAGATCCCGATGAGGGGGCTCGTGCAGATTCCTTGCTGTTTTCGTTTTCTGCCTACCAGAGCAGTGTAGAAGAGAGTGTGGTCAGTATCATTGCGCAAACGATGGGTAATCTTTCCGATGAGCCCAGGACCTTTCAGCTTAAGGTGGATGCTTCGCTGACAACGGCACTGCCGGAAGAATACCAATTTCCGGAGACAGTGACCATTGCTCCGCAGGCCTATCAGGCTGTTGTACCTGTGACTATCAGACGCACCGAAAGAATAAAGGAAAGTAACATTAAACTCGCATTGCGGGTAGTTCCTACGGCAGATTTCGAGCCGGGTCCCGAAGTGCCGGGAAATTTGGTGAATGCCGGCCCCTCTTTTGCTATTGTGTGGAACGACCAGTTTACGAAACCGGCTATATGGGAGCAAACTACAGGAGGGTACCTTTCCACATTGGGAAAGTGGAGCCGGGTGAAACACCAGTTGATCGTTGATCTAACAGGGATACGTGATTTGTCCAACCTAACGACCCTGCAGAGGTATACCATACAGGCAGCCGGTCTCGAATTTCTCGCAGCCTATGCCCGGGAGCATCCGGAAAATCCTTCGTATCTTAACGAATGGGGCCAGGCAATCGGGTTTTGCAGGACATGCAACTAAGTTTTTTTAGAACTAAAAATAAGAAAAAGATGCGAATGAGTAAATATATGGTCATGCTGGCAATCACAGTGTTGTTTGCAGCCTGCCTGAAAGATGAAGGAAACTATGACTACATAAAGTTGCCTGACTTTAGGATAGATACTGTAGGGCAACAGACCCTTTTTGAAGTGCAACAAAGCCTTACACCCCTGGTCATTCATCCAAAGCTTGTCTTTGACGGCGATGAGGCCGATTTGACCTACCTATGGCGGCTTTACGGCGGAGAAAATAAATTTGACACCCTGAGTTTCGAAAGAGTGTTGAATGCACCGATATCGAGGCCTGCAGGTGTTACGTATACCGTTGAATTACAGGTAACGAAGAAATCCAACAACCTGAGCACGTTAATGCGGTATCAGGTTTCTGTCGTGTCGGCGTTAAGCTCAGGGTGGTTGGTAGCCTATGAAAAGGATGGCGGTACGGATGTGGATGTTATTCGTGCACCCGAGTTTATCAGTGGAGTACGTGACACTGTTATAAGAAATGTGTTTTCTAAGGCCAATGGTTCGGCTCTTCCCGGCACACCGGTATCTGTTTTATACTTAAGTACTACGCTTAGTTATCTGTATACTTCAGAAACCGGGGTGAAGTTACAGAATACCGATTTTCAAAAAGTACAGAATTTTAACCAGATATTTGTTGGTTCGGTACCGCAAACCATAAAACCGGAAGGTTTTTGGCCGGGAACGTTTTACCGCGGGGCGTTGATCAACGATGGCGATGTCTATTGGATGGATTCGGATGTTTTAATTGCCAGGGTAATTGTTGATGATAAGGGTTATGAAGCAGCACCATTTGTTTATTATAATTATGCAAAATTTGGCGGCTTCTATGATCAACTGAACATGCGCTTCCTGACTATCGAACAATATAGCAGTCAGGCAGGCAAGTACGCCAATGCGGCTTCATCTGCCCGGTTCAACCTGAACAATATCGGAAAGAAACTCTTGTTTATCGAGCGCGGCTTTGGAGCAACCTCGAACGATCCGCATAAGTATGCATTTTTTAAGGACGTGACAGGAAATGGCCGGTATCTGTATGTAATCAGCACATCGACACCAGCTAACCCGGATATCGCAGCCATTAACATCAGCGCAGCCCCGAATATTTCGGATGCCCGGTTTTATGCGGTAGGCAATCTGGGGCCCTGCGCATTCTATGCCACATCCGGCACGGTTTATAACTTTATTATCGACTATTCAGGCAATACCATTTCGTCGCCGGTTGCAGGTTTCAAAGCTCCTGCCGGTGAAGAGATTACCTGTATGAAACTGTTCAAGGGGCAGGGTACAACTTCTGGTGTTGGCTCCATTAATACAGCCAACGAGAGCAAGTTCATGTACGTAGCCACCTGGAATGGTTCGGAGGCCAGGGTCTACTTATTAGGTGTCAATGTTACCAGCGGTGAATTGACTTCCCCTTTGAAAACCTGGGCAGTAGGCGGGAAAGTAGGGGATATGAACTATAAACAAAATTAAAGTATGAGAAGATTCTTTCTTTGGATATTTGCTGCAGCGATGGCCATTCATGCCAAAGCGCAAACGCAGGATAGCTTACTGACGATAGGGGATCCGGCACCTCCGTTGGAAGTGGCCGCTTGGTTGAAAGGCGGGGAAACAGCAACACTGGAGCCCGGCAAGATTCACATAGTAGAATTCTGGGCGACATGGTGCGCTCCCTGCATCGCCAATATTCCGCATCTTGCCAAATTGGCAGAAAAATATAAATCCGATGGCGTGAATGTCTATGGGATTAGCGTACAGGAAAGGAAAGGAGTTTCCATCGACTCGCTACGTCGTTTTGTGAAAACAAAAGGGCAGGAAATGGATTACCACGTCGGTGCAGACGGTGAACGGGGATCCATGGCCCGGCATTGGCTATGGGCTGCCGGCCAGAGGGGCATCCCCTTTGCCATTGTGGTAGAAAGAACAGGCAAGGTGGCCTGGATGGGTAATCCTACTGCTTTAGACCGTGTACTGCAGAAGATAGTAGCCGGTCAATGGAATCTGAGCGAAAAAGCAGAGGAACAACGTGAATACAGGAGGCTTCGTAAAATAGATAAGAACCTGATACCGGTGCTGAATCCTTATATGGGAAAAGACTATCCGGGAGCAAAACGTATACTTGACAGCGTACTCACTAAAGAACCGGCGCTGAAATATTATCCGATTACCGGACACTATCTTTTCAATACGCTGTTGCATATGCAACCCGCAGATGCGGTGCCCTTTGCCCGGGAGTGGTGGGACGCAAACGATGAGCCTTCGTGGAAATCGGTTTCCGATGCGGTTTTTGGTGCGTCGGGCCGGGGAGCGTCGTTCTCGCCCCCCATCTATTTATTGGCCGTAGATGCCCTTCAGGCACAGCTTGACCATTATCCATGGAGCATGGATTTCCCTGGGACATACATGATCATGGCGGATTTATCAGAGAAAGCCGGATTGAAGGAGCAGGCTGACGAATTTAGGAAAAAGGCAGAAAGATATTCATCGAAATAACCCATGTATTCAACAAATGCCCCCATTCCGAACTGCTTATAGCAGGCTTAAAGGTTTTGCATGGGTTCACCAAAAGGTGAACTAATAAAATAAATTGTTATAGAAAGATAAAGAGAAATGAAACTAAAATCAGGATATGCCTTATTGTTCGTGTCTGGTATCGCCATGGCTCAGCAAAATGATCTGAAGGAGAAATCTAAGGCCTACTACGATATCGTGCAGTCAGGTACAAAAGAACAAAAAACCGCTTTACACAAAGAGCTGTTAGAGAAGGCCAGAAAGTCAGCCAATGATGGCGAGCTGGAGTTGAGTATCAATTACCTGTCGCGGTTAGGCTATGAAGAAAGTGCTGATTCTTTGAAAAAGGTAGTGATCAAAAAATATCCGAAAAGCAAAATTGCACGTGATAATTACGTTACCAATGTGTATTACAAACAGAAGGGTGCTGAAGCCAGGGAAAAGAGCTATAAGCACATCCTCAAGACCTGGCCTAAAGAAAACTACGATGGGCAGCAGCTCACGTATGACTATATGATTGCTGATTTGGCAAAGACCTTTGCCAATGAAGGGAATAAGGAAAAAGCGCTCCGTTATCTGGCGGGGATGAATGAACGTTTTTGGAGAGGGAACGGATACCTTCCGGTAGGAAAGATCTTATTGGCCGCAGGCGATACGACGGCTGCAGCTCAACTGTTTAAAACTACCATGGAAGATGGGTATTATTATCTCACATTACCCGAAGATCAAAAGGATAGCAAAGCGAGGTTTGCCTCAATGGGATACGCGAGTTCGCTGTCAGAGTACGTCAATATCTTAGTGAGCCAAAGGAAATATGCAGAGGCCCTGGATTATATTGAAAAAGCCTTAATAATAGCACCTGAACAGGCTGATGCACTGGCCCTGGTTTACTGCAAATCCCTAATGGGTACCGGAAGAAGGCTTGAAGCGTATAATATCCTGTCCAGGCTTTATTCGAAGGGGCAGTTTACAGTAGAGGATGATCTGAAAAAACTGTATGCAGACTTAAACGGTTCCCTAAGTGGTTATGAACGTTATAATGCTGGTTTAAAAGAAAAGCTTGTTAGTTCTATCCGTGATCATATTAAAGAAATGGAAACCTTTAAACCGGCGCCGGATTTTGAACTGCTTAACATGAAAGGAGAAAAGGTATCCCTGGCCAGCTTGAAAGGCAAAGTGGTTGTATTGGATTTTTGGGCTACCTGGTGCCAACCTTGTATCCGCTCTTTTCCCGGCATGAAAGCTGCACAGGCTATGTATGAAAATGATGATGAAGTACAGTTCCTGTTTGTTAACACCTGGGAACGGGATAAAGAGTACAAGAAAAATGTAGTTTCCTTTATTGAGAAAAATAACTATCCGTTTGAAGTCCTTTTTGACGATCAAAAGGATCCGCAGACCGGACAGGTATTGGCGGCTAAACTGGGCGTGGATGGTATACCGGCCAAATTTGTTATTGATAAGGAGGGAAATATCCGTTATATTCTGAAAGGGTCAACGCCAAATGTAGATTATATCAGAATGGAAATGAAAGAGTTGATTGAATCGGCGAAGAAGCCGCGCAAGGGGTAAGTGTTTGTTTATAGTAAAATAGTGGACAAAACTCTTTCCTTCTGATTTACCCGGGGTAGAACTTTTTGCATTCGGGAGGCATGATTATGCTGACTCCCGAATGCATTTGGGAATTAAACCATTGCTAATTGTGAAATAGGCGTTTTTGCACTGTATTTAGCCACTTGCTGAAACACGCAAGTCATTTTAAGTTGGAATGGATCTGCGTTTCAGGCTGTTAGCTTGTCTCTTTTTTAATTCCTGATGATGCAATCCTCGTTATACTATACCCTTGTCGAAGGAATTAGATATAATTTAGTTTCATATTCCATGTTTATCAGACCCTGATCTTCATATTGCTCAAACAGGCCGTCCAGTTTCTCTGTCATCTCCTGATACCTGTCGTCGCCGGCAAGCGGGACAGTAGAAAAGGATAACAGATGCCCTTTCAGGCCCCTGGCGTCGAGCTGCTGTGTTTTCCTGAAATTATGAGTGATTACCGGTGAGGGATGAAAGAGATCCTTTATCCGTTCCAGATCAGCCCGGTGCGGGTGAACTATCTTCTCTGAATATTCTTCCTTCAGCTCCGTATAGGCTTTTAAAAACGGAGTATCTGATTGCAGGATGTTCCAGATCAGCAGCACATGCCCCGAAGGTTTCAGGATGCGCTCAAATTCCTTCCTGGTTTCCTCTGGCCTGAACCAATGGAAAGCCTGGGCAACAGTAATAAGGTCTATGCTATGATCGGCCAGCGTTGTCTGCTCAGCGGTACCGTCGATGCTTCTGAATCCCTGGTAAGTACTTAAAGTGTCTTCGGCTGCTGCCCGCATTTCATCATTGGGCTCCACCGCATTTACCGAATAACCCGCTCCCAGCAATAGCCCGGAAAATATCCCGGTGCCGGAACCAATATCAGCTATATTGAAATCCTTTTTAAGTCCGATGGCCTGTTCCAGAAAAGTTACAATGGCTTCCGGGTATTCGGGACGGTACAAGCTGTAGCGATCTGCTCTTTGAGAAAAACGGATGGTCGGATCAAGTATGTTCATAAGCTGTTCGGTATAGTTGTTTTTATAGCTAAACGACATTCTGTAAGATAAATTTTCAGGATAAAGGGCTTTTTGCATTGCTATGACAACTCCGTTTATAATTATGCTCTAAAATAAGCCGGTATAGAGTTTAAGTATCGGATAATAAAAATACCGGTGCTACTGTCTTGGGCTGTAGATGATCACGCACACGCCGATCAGAGCGATAATTGTTCCGATAATGTCATAACGGTCGGGCTTAAACCCGTCCATTCTCCACGCCCATATTAACGCCATCGCAATAAAGATCCCGCCATAGGCGGCATATACCCTGCCAAAACTTTCTGTCTGCAAGGTTGCTACTACACCATAAAGGGCGAGAATAACACCCCCTGTAATGCCATACCAAACCGGTTTACCTTCCTTCAGCCATAGCCATACAAGGTAACCGCCGCCGATTTCACAAAGACCGGCAAGAAAAAATATAAAGAGGGATTTAATAATAGCCATATATTAAAGATCAAGTTCCTGCCCGATGAAGGTTTTGGCACCGTCAGGGCCGGTGATCTTTAACCTGACTGGATTTTTCTGCTCCTGTATGGTCAGTTCAAATTTGAAGAAAGGGCAGCATTCCCGTTCAGACTGGATGAATACCATCAACTGGTTAAGGATAACATCGGTTCCGGGAAAAGTATAGATAAATCCGTCCCTTACTTCCTGTTTCTCAACAATTACCGTTTTCAGTTCAGCCAGTACGGTACTTTTCCTTTTTTGCAGTTCGGAACTGGTCAGCTTACAACAGATCTCTGTTTCTGAATTATTCATGTCAGTCTGGGTACATCCAAAAATAATGATTTAAAATCATAAATGACCATCTCCGTAAAATAGCCAGGTCAACCCGGATTTGGATACCTGTTTTGAAGATGTGCCACAGAGCGGTCCACCATCTTCTTAAGGATATCAATATTCACATCATCCAGCCTTTTAATATAAATGCAGCCTACACCTGTTCTATGCTTCCCCAGTTGCCGCAGCAGTTGCTCTTTTCCCTCAAAATTTGAAGCCATGTACAGCGTAAGAGCATTATTGCGTGGAGAGAACCCGATTAAAGGGGCATTTCCCTCATGTCCGCTGTCGTATTTATAATGATAGCTGCCGAACCCGATAATAGAAGAGCCCCACATTTTAGGTTCAAA
The DNA here is from genome assembly GCA_015654985.1 of Sphingobacteriales bacterium. Classification (GTDB taxonomy): domain Bacteria; phylum Bacteroidota; class Bacteroidia; order Sphingobacteriales; family Sphingobacteriaceae; genus Arcticibacter. The sequence continues at coordinate 16,954 of JAATFW010000290.1, forward strand.
TCCAGTTTGATTCTTTATAAGAGCAGCGATCTTATAGCTGTCTTCCCGTTTTATCGGATCGCCTGTTTTTTCAATAAAGCTGGTAACGCTTGCAGTTGTCTCTGCTGTTTTGTTTTTAGCCATTGTCTTTCAGATATCGTACTAATTTAATAATCTTTCTTTATTTTTTATAGGATTGAAGGATGGTTCCTTTGTCAAATATCTTACAGGTATAGTCATCGTTAAGAATGCAGGCAGCATATTGTCAGATAGTTACAAAACAATAGATTGTATGTCTTTTGTATCAAAGCAGTTTACATCCGGTTCCTTATAACGAGTTAACCCGGAGTAACGGCCACATCACGTAGAACGTGGGCCGGTAATGATTCTGGTATCGAAAATTTGAGACATTTTAACTAAAAAATGATCAAAAAAACAGAAAAAAAATGGTTTCCTTTGACTATTCGGTTGTTTAGAATCAGCCCGGAGAAATGCCCGACGCAGAAAGGCCTGATTCGTCGTGTAAGTTTATAACTTCCGGCAGTACAGAAAACGATAGAAAGTGTTGCTGTTTTCTGTTCACGGCTGAAATTAGTACGGCCAAACAATCTTTATATACAAAAACGGCTATTAGACCAAAACAATTAACTTCTGCCGGAAATGATGATCCGGCAGCTTTCTTACACCAAATTATGAAAAGGATTCTGATTTTCTTCTTATTATTCTCAGGTTTAACTGTTAATGCCCAGGAAGGCAGATGGACAGAAACTAAAGCGAACAACTGGTACAAAAGTGAGCCCTGGATGCGGGGCTGCAATTTTCAGCCATCCACAGCAATTAACCAACTGGAAATGTTCCAGGAAGCTACTTATGACCCGCAAACAATCAACCGGGAACTGGGCTGGGCTGAAGGGTTAGGATTAAATACCATGCGCGTATTCCTGCATCATGTAGCCTGGACTTCCGACAGGGAGGGTTTTAAGAAACGGCTGGATAATTATCTCGCTGTTTCCGACAGTCACCACATCAAAACCATCCTGGTGCTTTTTGACGACTGCTGGAACGACGAATACCATGCAGGTAAACAACCGGCCCCTAAAGTTGGTGTACATAACAGCGGCTGGCTGCGTGATCCCGGTACCGTTATCAGGAATAATCCCGACAGCCTGAAAATGCTCGAAGCATATGTAAAAGACATCCTGTCGACCTATAAAAACGACAGGCGCATCATCATGTGGGATCTTTACAATGAACCCGGAAACAGCGGTTATGTAGATAAGAGTTTAGCTCTTTTAAAAGAAGTATTTACCTGGGCCCGGGCCGTCAATCCATCTCAACCCATTACTTCCGGAGTATGGAATTACAGTGAGAATTTCAACGATCTGAATACGTTCCAGCTCGAAAACTCGGATGTGATCACCTATCATCATTACGGTTATGTCGATGCTCACAAAAAGAAGATCGACGACCTTCGTAAATATAACCGTCCGCTGGTATGCACAGAATATATGGCCAGGAGGAACGGAAGTCTTTTTCAAACGATAATGCCCATACTTAAGCAGGAAAAAGTGGGAGCCATTAACTGGGGTTTTGTATCCGGAAAAACCAATACAATTTACGCCTGGGATAGCCCGAAACCAGATGGAAAAGAACCCGAACTATGGTTTCACGACATTTACAGAAAAGACGGTTCTGCCTTTAGTGAATATGAGATCAAAGCGATAAAAGAACTCACCGGTAAAAAATAATTTACTGAATTTTAACCCATCCGGGAAGTATTGTAGAATTGTGTATACTGTACGCCATGGTGGGCAGTATAATCAATATTGGGTGTGAACTTCATAAATAATTTATTATCCCGTCAGAGACGACCCTGCTTCATTAACTTCCAGTACATGTTCCAGTCCGCATCGCAGTGCAAAATTGTTCTTTTGATGCCCTACCGGAAAGTCGAAACAAACAGGATAATGAAATTCCTTTACTTTCTCCATCACAATTTCATAGACGGTCCTGCCAAATTCTTCTCCCGGGTCATCCGGTTTTATTTTAAATCCTCCTATAATCAATCCGTTCAAATGAGAGAGCTTACCGGTCCGTTTAAGGTTCCAGAACATACGGTCGATGCTGTACAGATACTCTCCCGTATCTTCCACAAACAATATTTTGTTTTTTGTATTAAGGTCTGATTCGCTGCCTGCCAGGTTTTCTATAGTTCTCAGGTTGCCGCCTACTAAAATACCCTTTGCTTTTCCGTGCCTGTTACAATCGGATAAGGGAGCGGTATAAATCATCGTTCCGCCTGTAAGAGCCTGCCTGATCGACAGGATAGTTTCAACCTGAACAGGCTCAGCTTTGCTCCAGTCGTCAGGAAAACTGTTGCACATTTTCGAATGGATGGAGGCTATACCGTATTTACGGTTAAGATGGCAGTGCAAAACAGTAATATCACTGAAACCAATGATCCATTTCGGATGTGCCTTAAACCTGTTA
>JAATFW010000167.1 GCA_015654985.1 Sphingobacteriales bacterium
CTTTAAATGGTGAGTTGATTACTATAATCTCCCGGGCAAAATTGCTTCCTTCGAGAATTTTACGGTTTATGAGGTTATCAATATAACTATCGTCTATAAGTAGTATGGCTTTGTATTTGAAATCATCCATCTTTTTGAGCTATAAGCTGTTAGTTGACAATCAGCTTTTTTTATACGAAAGGAGATTTGTAAATGTTTCAAAATTTTTAGATTCAGGAAAAAACTTTAGCCTTTTAGCTTTCTCTCCGGAACTTTGTACTTCCCATTTATCGCTTTCTTATTTTCCGCTTTTGTGCCTTTCTCCTTTTACCCTTACCCTTTTTTCCTTATAGTGAAAGATTCCCTGCCAGCTCCTTCAACGCTATTTCTGCCACTTTAGCCTGGTATTGGGCATCGGTGTAACGCACGCTGGCATCCAGGTAATTCCGTTGTGCTTCTCTGAATTCTACGGGTGTGATGCTTCCAAGCCGGAACTTAGCCAGGGTTATATCCATATTTTGTTTGGCCACATTCTGATTGCTTTCTTCAAGCTTAACGAGTTCGAGGTTAGTCTGGTACGTTTGATATGCCGATAATAACTGGGCATTGATGTTCTGCTTTAACCGCTCGTAGTCAAGATGCGCGTTATCTATCTGGATCTCTGCATTTTTCTCATTGCGCTTCTGTAAGAACCCGTTGAAGATATTTACCGATGCTGTAAGTCCGTATGTAAGTCCCCGGCCTCTTGAATCCCTTGCAAAGCCTGTCTCTGAATGCGATCTTGAAAAATTATATCCCGAATTCAGCCCGATTACAGGGTAGCGGCCTGCCTTCACCTGTTTCAGGTTGAGGCGCGCGATCCTTTCATTAATAAAGGCCGTTTGGATAACGGGGTTTTGCTGAGAGGAAAGATGAAGAAGCTGGTCGTATTGCAGGTTGTTTTCTACCGTAATTTCACCTGTAACGGTAAAACCGGTATTTACATCGCGTGCCATGAGCTCGTTTAATGTAATTTTTGCAGAGCGGACCACATCCCGCTGGCGGAGCAGGCTGGTAGTGTCGGTGTTATAGTCGACGGTTGCACTAAGTACTTCAAGTTTTGCTGCTTTGCCAATGGTATACCTGTTTTGCGCAGTGGTAAGCCTTAATCTTGAAATGGCTACTGCTGTATCTGTTGCATCTGATTCCTGCTGCAGTTTGATGAGATTATAATAGGAATTGATTACATCTGAGACAGTATTGAGAACTTCTGCGCGCATGTTTGTTTCCCCAAGCTTCTGAAGTTCTTTCAGTTGATCATAAGCGGCAAACATGGCAAATCCGTCGAAGATTGTCCAGTTTAATGTAACCCCATAATTGGTACTTGAGCTTTTAGCGCGGTCTAATTCTCTTACAGAGCCGTCAGACTGGGTCTGATGCGTATTCTGAACAGAAGATGAATTGCTAAGGTCGCCGCTCACCGAAGGGATCATTCCTGCACCGGCAAGACTCACGTTGTTATTGCTTATGGCTGCATTGTTTTTTGAGATCCTTATATTATAGTTATTTTCAAGGGAGATCCGCACGGCATCTTCCAGGGTTAAAACCGGCTGTGCTGCAGCGGTTAACCGGAAGAACAGAAATGTTAATAATATACAACTGTAAATGAGATTTTTGTTCATTTTTTGAAAAAGCTATCGGCTATCTCCCAGTAGCATTAGCTTCCGGCGACAGCCATAAAATATATTAAATTCAACTATCATTAAACACATACTGTCAGCTAATAGCTAACCTCTTCCTTTGCTTCTTCCTTTTCAGTGCCATAGATCTGCTCCTGCTCTGCCTGTGTTTTACGGTTTCTTGACCACATTGAATAAATAGCAGGAATAACAAACAGGGTAAGCATCAGGGAAAAGATAGTTCCGCCTACAATTACAACCCCCATGCCCATACGGCTTTGGGCCGCAGCGCCAAGGGCAAGTGCTATTGGCAATGCCCCGAGAGCGATCGCCAGGCTGGTCATCAGGATCGGGCGAAGCCTTGCTTCGGAGGCTTCAAGGATGGCCTCCATTTTAGGTTTCCCCTGTTCCCTGAGCTTGTTGCCAAACTCAACGATCAGGATCCCGTTCTTGGTAACCAGCCCGATAAGCATAATAGTACCTATCTGGCTGAATATATTCCAGGTCTGCCCGCAGAGCCATAATGAAAGCATTGCTCCCGCCACCGCCATTGGTACCGTGAGTATGATGATCAGCGGGTCAATAAAGCTTTCAAACTGGGCTGCCAATATAAGGTATATCAGTAAAAGCGCCAGTCCGAATGCAAACATGGTATTTGAACCGCTCTCCACAAAGTCGCGCGACTCTCCTGTCAGGTCGGTTGAGAAGCTCTCATCCAGAACCTTGGCAGCTATTCGTTCCATTGCATCTATCCCGTCTCCGATACTCTTTCCAGGCGCCAGGCCCGCAGAAACGGTGGCCGACAAATACCTGTTATTATGGTATAGCTGAGGGGGACTGCTTTGTTCTTTCATCGTCACCAGGTTATCCATCTGGATGAGCTGGCCGGTGTTACTCCGCACGAAAATTGAGGTGAGGTCCATCGGGTCGTCCCTTTCAGCTTTATTAAACTGTCCGATTACCTGGTATTGCCTTCCGTTCATCATAAAGTAGGCAAACCGCTGTCCGCTGAGCGACAGTTGCAGCGTCTGCGCGATATCTATAACGGAAACCCCCAGGCTTTGGGCTTTATTTCTGTCTATAGAAATATTGAGCTCCGGTCTGTTGAACTTAAGGTTGACATCTGAAGTAGTAAAGGTAGGATCTTTTGATACTTCGTCCATAAATACCGGTACTTTCTCCTGAAGCTTCTGAAAGTTTGGAGCCTGGATGATAAACTGAACAGGCAGTCCTCCCCTGCGGTTTACCGCAATGGTAGGCTGCTCTGTAACGAGTGTTTTCCCTTCTGTGAATTTGCGGGTCATTTGCGTCAGCTTCCGGGCAATTTCCTTTTGAGAACGTTTACGGTCACCGGGTGGGGTAAGGTTAATGATCATCCTTCCGCTATTGACGGTAGCTGAACCGAATCCCGGGGCTGTCATCACCAGATTTACATTTTTTTCGGGGATAGAATCGTTCACCAGTTTGGTTAATTCCTCCATGTAGCGTTCCATATAATCATAGGAGGCTCCTTCAGGGGCACTAACCTGCGCACGGATATAGCTTCTGTCGTCGTAGGGGGCAGTCTCTTTGGGCAGTATTTTATAAAAGAGTACAATGAGCCCCATGCAGACAAGCAGGATAGGGAAACTAAGCCATCTTCTTTTTACGAAACCCTGAAGCGCATTTGCATAGCCCGAGTTCATTTTTTCGAAATAGGGCTCGGTAAAATTATAGAACTTCGATTTTTTGTGAGTACCGCCTTTCATCAGGTAAGCATTCAGCATCGGGGTCAGTGTAAGGGATACAAAAGCAGAGATCAGTACCGCCGCGCCTATTACTACACCGAACTCTCTGAAGAGCCTCCCCACAAAGCCCTCAAGGAATATTACAGGAAGGAACACTGCCGCCAGGGTGATTGAAATAGAGATCACTGCTATGAAGATCTC
>JAATFW010000270.1 GCA_015654985.1 Sphingobacteriales bacterium
GAGGTGCGCGACCTGCTCAACGATTATAAAGCATATTCTGGCGGCAAGCTTCAGTTCAGTTTCGTTAACCCCTCTTCCGGAAGTGAGGAAGATAACAATAAGTTGTACCAGGAACTGGTAGAAAATGGCCTTATTCCAACTGATCTGAGCGTTAAGACGGATGAGGGGTTATCCCGGAAAATAATTTTCCCTGCTGCCGTTATAACTTATAAAGGCAGGCAAATGCCTGTCAATTTCTTTCAGAACAGGATGGGCGTTACGCCCGAAGAAGTTCTTAATAATTCTGTACAAAACCTTGAGTACGCCTTTACCAGCGCCGTTAAAAAAGTTAAAAATGAAGGCAGACCGCTGATAGGCTTTACAGAAGGTCATAACGAACTTTCCGACCTTCAACTGGCCGATGCAATGAGTTCCCTGCAGGGCGCCTTTGAAGCGGGAAGAGTGGATCTTAAATCAATCTCTTTTCAGGCGCTCGACAGGCTGAAACTTTTGATCGTTCCCAAACCAGATAAAGAATTTACCGAAGCCGAAAAATATAAGATCGATCATTTCCTCATGAAGGGCGGAAGTATATTCTGGGCAATCGACAATGTGAATGCCGGGCTTGATAGCCTTCGGGGTATGGGTTCACAGCTCGCTTTTGCAAAAAAACTTAATCTGGATGATATGCTTTTCAGATACGGGGTCAGGATTAATTATAACCTTATTGCTGATATGAATTGTGCCCGGATCCCTTTAAATGTTGGAAATACAGGCGGACAGGCACAGATTCAATTGGTTCCCTGGCTGTATTATCCCATTTTTATGCCCCTTTCAAAACATCCCCTGGTTAAGAATCTGGATGGCATCAGGAGTGAGTTTGCCGGTACTATTGATACGATAGCAGTAAAAGGAGTTAAAAAACAGGTTATTTTAGCATCATCTCCCTTCAGCAGGGTTCAGGAAGCCCCCGTTATGATCTCTTTACAGATGGTTGAACAGGAACCGGATCCCCGTGTGTTTCATGGTCTGCCACAGGCTGTGGGCGTATTGCTTGAAGGGTCCTTTCCCTCTGACTTTAATAACAGGCCTGTACCCGAAGGACTTACCGTTCAGAATACGATGCCCCTGAGAAGTGCTCCCGCAAAAATGATTGTGATAGCAGACGGTGATATCCTGAAAAATCAGGTAAACAGCCAGGACGGTTCGCCCTTTCCCCTCGGATTTGACCGTTATACCGGGCAGCAATATGGCAATAAAAATTTCTTTCTGAATGCAGTAGATTACCTTACTGACGACTCCGGCATTATAGAATTGCGTAATAAAGAGGTAAAGTTGCGTCTGCTCGACCGCGCCATGATCAAATCGGGAAAGCTGAGCTGGCAGATCTCCAGTGTCTGCAGTCCCCTGTTGTTGTTGCTCATCTGCGGCGTTGCCCGGCATTTTTACCGGAAGAGAAAATATGGAAGGTTGAAGGTTGAAAGTGCCGGTTTCATAGTTATTGGACGCCAGTGATTATCAACTATAAACAATGTGTTATATTTATAAATCAATTTTTGTTAAATCGCTGTAAACCCGCAACCTTCAACCTTCAACCCGCAACTCATAACTTTCAACCCATAACTTATAACAATTACCTTGATACTTGCAATTTCTTTTCTATTTTTGATGTTCGAAGGCTTTTTCTCCCCAGGGGTCTTTTTTTTATTTCATGGGTGGGTTAATATTGATATTTATTTATTGAAATATGAGATTTATTGTTTCGACGTCAACTTTATTAAAGCAGTTGCAGGCGGTAAACGGGGCATCCAGTAGCAGTACAGTTCTTCCGATACTCGAAAATTTTCTTTTCGAGATAAAAGAAGGTATTTTAACTATTTCGGCAACCGATCTGCAAACAAGTATGACTACTTCTTTGCCTGTGGAATCAAAAGAAGAAGGGAAAATTGCTATCCCGTCTAAGATCTTGCTTGAAACGTTGAAAACGCTTCCCGATCAGCCAATAGCCTTCAGCATAGACGACAGTACGTTTGCCGTTGAAATTAATGCCGGCGACGGAAAATATAAACTCAGTGGCGAGAACGGAGAAGACTTTCCGAAAATTCCTACCGTTGAGAACGCTTCCGCTGTCAATCTTCCTGCTTCTGTTTTATCTGAAGCGATAAGTAAAACGATCTTTGCCGTTAGCAATGATGAGTTACGGCCTGCAATGACCGGCGTTTTCTGTCAGTTGACACCCCAGCATCTTACTTTTGTTTCTACCGATGCTCATAAACTGGTGCGTTACCGTCGCAAAGATGCAAAAGCAGATCAGTCGGCTTCCTTTATTTTACCTAAAAAAGCGCTGACGCTGTTAAAATCTTCACTCCCTTCAGAAGATGTAAATGTATCAGTTGAATATAATACTACCAGTGCTTTTTTTCGCTTCGGAAATATTAATCTGATCTGCCGTCTGATTGACGAACGTTATCCCGACTATGAAGCTGTGATCCCGCAGAATAATACCAATCTGATGACTATTGACAGAGTGCTGTTTCTTGGTTCACTGCGAAGGGTAGTGATTTTTGCCAATAAAACAACTCACCAGGTACGTCTTAAGATTACAGGCAGTGAACTCAATATTTCTTCTGAAGATATCGACTTTGCTAATGAAGCTCATGAGCGCCTGAGCTGCCAGTACGAAGGAGAGGACATGGAAATAGGATTCAACGCGCGGTTCCTGATCGAGATGCTGAATAACATCAGTGGCGAAGAGGTGACCCTTGAAATGAGCACTCCGAACCGGGCAGGCTTGCTCATTCCGCAGACTAACGACGAAAAGGAAGATGTTCTGATGCTGGTGATGCCCGTTATGCTGAACACTTATGCATAGAAATGCAGACATTTTATTGCAATTTTGATAATATTTCCCTTTTTTGAAAGTCAGAAATTATCATTTAAATAATGATTGGCTTTTAGAACGATATTTCTGAGAAAGAGCGTTATATTTTTATATGACGCTCTTTTTGTATTCCGTTATTAATTTAAAAATCCTTAAACTTTTCCTCCATGGTGTGGTATTTGCCCGTTCTATACATATTAGGGTGAAGAAAGAGATTCTGCTCAATACCCAATCTCATGTTAAATGAGTATTCAGAACACACTATTTATTAAATTAATATCTACTATGAAAACTAAAAACACACGTTTAATTAAAGCATCATTATTTGCAGCAGTAATTGGATTTACTGCAATGTTCAGTTCATGTAGTGACGACGATAACATTGACGACGGGAACTCATTAAATGTAAAGATCGTTAATTCTGCCGAAGCGTCGGGATCACAGGATTTCTATATTGAGGGTACCAAACTGTCAACAGTTGCCGAGGGAAGTGCAACCAACTATATCGCTACCGCCAGTTCAGGTAATAACCGTAAGGTTGAATTCAGAACTTCGGGTTCAGCAGATGTTTACGCTTCTGAAAGTGTAGATCTGAAGGATAACAAGAACTATTCGTTTATTTTATCCGGTACCGGCAATTCTGCTACGATCACCGCAACTGAAGACGATCTGAGTGCTCCTTCTTCTGGAAAAGCAAAGGTGCGTTTTGTACATCTGAGCACGGCAGCTAATGTTAGCAGTAACGTAGACCTCGCAGTTGGAACAGCAGACAAACTGGCGTCTAATGTGGCATATGGTGCAGTTACCAATTTCTTTGAAGTGGATGCCGGCGTTAAAATACTTCATGTTTATGCTGCCGGCAGTACCAGCAATTCTGTAGATCTTGCATTCTCTGATCTTCAGGCAGGTAAGATTTATACCATCATCCTGAGAGGATCAACAACTGCCAGCGTGATGCTTGTGGCAAACAATTAACAGATTGCAATAATGATGATGCAAAAGTCTGGTCGAAGTTTTGGCCGGACTTTTGTATTTTTATATTTCGGTGTAGCATTACGGTCCGGTTTTACGTAAAGACTGTTTTGAAATGTGTAAACTCAAGTAAATTTGAATACAATGAAATTGAATTATTACCTGCCTAAGAAACTTCAAGGATATTTTTCAACTGGCTTAGTACTGTTGCTTACAGGAATTTTGTTCTCTTCCTGCTTAAAGAGTAAAAATGATGATTATGTCCCGTTGCTTTCAAGTGTAATGACAGTTAACGCATATACTGAGTCCTCTGCCGGAATTTATTTCTATGTAGGAAGCCAGAGAATAAATAGTAATTCTTTGCTTTTTTCTCAAAATACAGATTATATCAGCGGGATCATGGAAGGTTCTTATTTAACTTTTACCAAAGCCGTAGGTGATACAATAATTGCGCAGGGACAGGCTTCCGGTGAAGGGTATTATTCAGTTTTTGTAGCTGATTCCTCCGTCCTCATTAAAGATGAATTTATCACGTCTTCAGCAGGCAAAGCCGCTATCCGGTTCGTAAACATGGGAAGACAAACTGGCGCTGTCGACGTACAATTAAATAGTACATCTGCATTTTCAGATATTGATTTTCGTGAAGATACTGATTTTAAAGAATTCGCTGCCGGCGTCGTTACAGAGATTAATGTTTTCGCTAAAGGAACAACAGCAACTCCTCTTGCAACATACAGTTTCACTCCTGTAGAAGGCAAATCCTATACGCTCTATACCAGGGGAATCAAAGATTCTCCCGATCAGAGTAAGCTGCTTGACATCGGTATTGTAGATAATACTCTTGCAAAAGAATAATATTCAAAACCCATTTGTAAAAGAAAGGGAGGCGATTATTTCGCTCCCCTTTTTTTTTTGCCTGTTAAAATTTTATTTTCAGCTTGCCGGTAATCATCAGGCCGTTTATTTTAATAAATTTACCGATTATATTGTCAATATCAGGATAGATGAATTTTAAGTCACTCATATCAGGTCTGCGAATAAGAGGAATAGCTTCGGCCGTTTCACTTTCCGGCATCGTTTTATTATCCGCCTGCATTAAGGGAGACGACGAATCTGTAGCCCGAAAGTCGTATATTATGTTTATCAATGCGTATGGCGGCTCCGGAAATGGTGTCGATTTTATGATAGATCAAACAAGGCTTCGTACCGGAACGGTGGCATCGGGCAGCGCGAACGACTACAACCAGATATATTCAGGAAATCATCAGCTTTCATTTGTTGCTGCCGGCGAAAGTACAGCCAGTCCGGTAAATCAAACAGATGCTGCACTCGTTCCCGGATATTACTACACCTGTTTTTTAGCGGGGCAATCGGGCTCTTCTGAATTTCTGTTCGTTCAGGATGATCTCTCGGCTCCCGACTCTTCAAATAAGGCTAAGATCAGGTTTATAAACCTGAGCCCTGGTACCGGTCCCGTCAATCTTGGTATCAAAGACAGCACAGCGCTGTTCACAGCACAGGAGTATATGAAGATCAGCAGCTTTTCAATGATTGATACCGCTTTACATACGTTGGTCGCTTACTCTCCGGGAACGACTCCCCGGGAACTTACCGCTCTTGATTTTCATGCTGCCGCCGGGAGAATATATACCTTCTACATTAAGGGTACATTAATATCTCCCGATACAGTGAGCCTTGCTTATAAACAGCATGTGTTTTGAAAGATTGAGTACAAATAAGAGCTGAATATTAGCCTGTATTATTATCTTAGCCACAAAAAATTTTGCTTTGGAAATAGTTACGCACCTCATCGATTTCATTCTTCATATAGACCGGCATTTAAATCCTATTATTCACGAATACCAGGGATGGACTTACCTGATCTTATTTGTAATTATTTTTGCAGAAACAGGATTCGTCGTTACTCCGTTTCTGCCCGGCGATTCATTATTGTTTGCTGCAGGTGCCCTTATTGCTGCAGGAGGTACCGGCCTTAATATCTTTCTTATGACCCTCATACTAATTATTGCCGCTTTTGCAGGTAATACCGTAAACTATGAACTGGGTAAATATTTCGGTCCGATGGTTTTTAAGGAGAAGAACAAAGTGCTGAAACTGGATTATTACCTTCAGACGAAAGCCTTTTTTGAAAAGCATGGCGGCAAAGCAGTGATCTTAAGCCGTTTTGTTCCTATTATCAGAACGGTTGCTCCTTTTGTGGCAGGTGTAGGGCGGATGCCTGTATTGCGTTACAGCCTCTATAACATAATCGGAGGGGGGGCCTGGATCATTGTCTTCCTTTTTGCCGGATTTCTACTCGGAAATATCCCTTTCTTTAAAGCAAACTTCTCAATCGTTACCCTCGTCATTATCCTGGTTTCCCTGGTGCCTATGTTATATGCCGCTCTTAAAGGACGCAGCAAAAAGCAGGAATGAGTATATCTATCTTACTCCATTACTTTGCTATTTCGTTATTTTTATGCTTTGTTATATTAGCAAAGTATTTATTGAGCTTTATAAAACAAATAACTTCGGCAATCTGTACCTACAACCCACAACCCACAACTTACCACTTATAACTTACCACTTTATAGATCCGGCCTGCCAAGCACCTTCCCTTTTTTAAAGAGCTTCTCCTCCTGATCTGTTCGCTTTCTTTCATTTGCAGGTACCTCAGAGCGCCTGAGCCTGTTTAAGTTGGGCTGTCCGGCATCTACCCATGCCGAATACCAGAAGCTGCCCGTTTCGAGAATCGATGAGCGCATCTGTTTTTCGACCATCCCGTTCAATAAACGATGGTAGGCTTTAGAGTATGCTTCAGAATATTGTTTGATTACTTTTCCATTCCGTTCAGAATAGCTGTATTTCTTATCAGGCGGAAAACTTCTGTTCAGCATTGCTTCAAGAATGAATACTGAGTCTTTATAGTGGTGAGTGTTTCTAACAATGCTCCATGCTTCCTTTAACGGATATTCAATATATTTTGCTCTTCCAACAAAAAAATTATAATGCCCGGCAAAAAGTTCCGGAAGCCGGCTTTCCCAGAAGGCATGAATTCCCACCTGGTTACTTAACTGTCCGTTATAATTTTGAGTTACATGCAAAGGTACATGTGCATCCGCTATATAATGGCTTATATCGGCCGATAAGTGCAGTACGCGTAGGGAGTCCTGCTGTTGAAATGCCTTTACCAGCGCATAATAGGTTCTTTCAATCTGCCAGGGGACCGTGCCGTAGCGCTTTAGTGTATCAGCACTGTATTTCGCTGCCGCATCAGTCCATTTTTCAGGAATACTGTCAAACGGTGCAGGTCCGTAACGTTCTGTATCCAGGAAGTGCCGCCCTCCTTCTTCCGGGTCAGAATAACGGCGTTTATCCGGATCCACAGAATGGGCCGTTATAAAATCAATATTATCTTTATAAAACCTGACCATCTCCTTTGGTAAGGTAAAAACTGCCATCCTGCTGATCTGCTTATGTCCAAAGAATCCCCATGAGGAGCATAATAATGCTGCGATACATAATATTACGTTTAAAATGAATCTTCTGAACATCTTCAGACGCTTATAGGCTCCGGGCCGACCTGGTGGTTAAGCAATATTAGTAAAAATACAGGCAAAATTAGCTTATCCTGTGTCCTTATAATCACTTATAATCCATATCCGGTTATTATTATCGTAATGTTCCTCATCTGATTATGGCGCCTCTTGTTATCAAGCCATTCAAGCACAATTCTGATATCTTTAGCATGCCCGCTCTTCTTTATGCTGAAGGTGAAAATGTGATGGGTTATTAAGGAATAAGCAGAATTAAAAGAATTCAGAAAATATATCAGGTAAGGTTAGGAGCCTGCAATGGGGATATTGAATAAATATTTGTTAAAAAACGCTGCAGGTGTTTGATTTTTAATTATATCGCCCTATATTTGCAGTCCGAAAATAAGAAAGACAAAAAGCTTACAAATGGCAAATCATAAATCAGCGATTAAGAGAATCAGGTCTAATGCAGCTAAACGCTTACGTAACCGTTACCAGGCAAAAACTACCCGTACTGCTATAAGAAA
>JAATFW010000198.1 GCA_015654985.1 Sphingobacteriales bacterium
CCGCTTTCAGCCGTTTGCTTTGCTCCCAGGTCATAAAGAGAGCGTTGCTGGCCGGCATTTTTCGGTTCACAAAAATAAAGTTCAACCTGATAAGTACCGTCAGGAACATCAAAACGATAGGCGGTCATGTCTTCTCTCAGCGTCTGAAACAAGGGATCATCATCAGTGGCGGTAATTTCAGACTGAATTCCGGGCCTTCCCTGATCGGGCCGGTATTGATTGCCGCCTGTATATCCCCAGTTCCCTTCGCGGTAAGGCTGGTCAGGCTGAAAGATCAGATGGCTTTTGGGTTCCTCATAAAAACAATCACTTCCCGCATTAACTGCAATCATCAGATCCTTTCCTGCCGTGGCAAGGTTATAGGGTTGTACTTTAAAATAAACTGACAGCTCATCCCTGATTTCAGTCTCTCTGCCCCGGGCCTCAAGGATATTCCTGCCATCGGTAAACGGAACCTCAAAAACCACTTTGTTATTTACTGAGCGCTGCTCTCCAAGCGATTTACCATTCAGAAACAATTCTGCTTCCTGCAAATTGGTATATATCTTTACCGGTTGTTTCACAAAGGCATCACTGGCGTTTACAGGTGCACCCGTGCGATTATTCCAGTCGCGCGCAGCAATGTGCAACACCGGCTTCTTTGAAAAAGCAGCCTGATAAAAAAAATACACATCTTTAGGATCGCGGTTCTGATAAAGCATCCCTTTGTTGTTTATGCGGGGCATCGATTCCTGCCTCCATGCCACGCCAAAATCAATCAGGTTCCATATTGCAGACCCGATGATGAACTGCCGCTTCATTATCTCAGGCAGATAATACTCATGGTATAGCTGCTGATATTCTGAACTGAAATCAAACCGTTCGGGCTTCAGGCTATGAAGCCTTTTATCCGATCCCGCACCATATTCACTTATAAACAGCACCCTGCCGGGATATTTTGCATGCTGTTCATCAATAAAGGCGGCAAAGCCTTCCAGTCCGCCGCCATACCATCCGTCATACCTGTTCCAGCCAACGGTCGCGGGTATTTCTCCCAGGCCATATTGATTATATATTTCACTGCCGTGAAAAGCCATCGAAGTAATTCTCGACGGATCTTCGCTCCTTGCCAGCATATCAAGTTCTTTCATATCGCTAACAAGATGCTCATAGTAGCCATTCTCTTTATCTTCCTTCCTGCTGTCGATCATTACTTCATTGGAATAGCCCCAGAAAACAACAGAAGGATGATTATAGTGCTGGCGGATCATCTCTTTCAGGTTTGTCTTACAGTTATTCAGGAATTCTTCGCCGGGTGTTACCCTTCCTACAACCGGGATCTCTTCCCATACAATTAACCCGAGCTTGTCACAGGCATCAAGTACTGATGGGTCCTGCGGATAATGCGCTATGCGGATGAAGTTGGCCCCCATCTCTTTTAAAAGTCTGACATCCCTTTCATTCAAATCATTACTCAATGCATTTCCCCGGCCCGGATAATCCTGATGCCGCGATGCGCCCAGCAACCTGAGCGGTTTTCCGTTCAGCATAAAACCATTTCGCACATCAGCGCTGAACCACCTGAATCCGAGAGGGTTAATTACCTCGTCGAATACATTCCCTTTCCTGTCTGTAATCTGCGCAGTTACCTGATACAGGTAAGGATCATCCGGCGACCACAGATGAGGCTGCCGGATATTTTTTATGATGCTGCTGAAACCGGCTATCCCCTCTTTTGTGTTTTCGATGCCTGCATCGGAAGCGGCTATCAGCTTTCCGCCCGCATCACTAATGGACAGCTTAATCCTCAACCCTTTATCTGAGGCCCTTATCCCGTTAATACTTCCATGTATTTTTACAGCGGCGGAAGAAGAATCAGCCTGCGGGGTTTCAACATACACACCAAAAGAGCCATAATCATTCATGCTGAAATGAATCCGCCCCGTTTTGATAAGATAAACATCCCTGTAGATACCGCCCCAGAAAGTAAAATCCCCGGCAAGAGGCGCAATCATTTCATTAGGAGAATTATCAGCTTTTACAGACAGTATATTAACAGCATCTTTCCCGTAATGAAGCAAAGAAGATATATCAGCAGAAAAAGCCGAATAACCACCCTTATGCACCGTAGCCTGTTTTCCGTTGACATATATTTCTGCCTCCTGGTTTACTCCTTCGAAATACAGAAAATAGTTCTCTCCTTTTACGAAAGGTCCGTTCAGTTTCTTACGGTACCATCCTACTCCTTTGTAATAGTTTACTTTAAAAGCGTCTTCCGCATTCCAGCTATGAGGAAGATTTACGGTTTCCCACTGACGATCATCAAATGACGCAGCTTCTGCGCCATCTGCATTTCCTTTATAGAACCGCCACACCTCATTGATGGTGTTCACCCTGCGCTGGGCCTGACAAATTCCAAAGGCCAGTACACACAACAAAGAAAAGATATACCTGATTTTTAAGATCTCCGACATAGTTTATTCATTTTTCTTATTTATCCGGCAGAATCAAAAACAGGAATTCTCCCGGCACCCCGTTCACAGCATTTCATTCTATTTTAATTGCCTGGTTAAAATTAAAAGGAATTAAAAACTACCAAAATGGACAAACCCTATAAAAGGATGGACAATTCTATGACACTTTAACCTCCAATTATTTATTGCTCCAGTTATTATATGGTTCTGCAAGTACCCTTGGGATATCATTTCCCAGGAGTGTTGCATCAAATTCTATCAGTACATCTTTCGCCTCCCCTTTCAGCAGCGAGAAATAACTGTCGCTCACCACTGCCGGTAAGATCTGTTCTCCGGTGGAGGATTTTACTGCCTGCACACGGATTGCAAAGGCTACCGACGGCGACGTTGCCGGATTACTGATCCAGGCATGGATATAACACTTCCCCCTCTCTTTCACCACCTTTGAACTTACCTTCAGATTTACTTTTGAAAGGGTATTTAATGCGGTGAAGTCCTTCCTGCTGTTGCCTCTCCAGTAAAAGTTATCCGATACCAGTTTGCCCGAACGGTCTTTCAGTTGCAGCTTGATAAAATGTACATCACTCAGTGCCTTATCTTTCACATTGCCTTTATAAACCTCGAAGTCCCATAACGAATAGCCCCACCAGGAACCCCGTTCTATGCATGACACACGTACATAGCGGGCGGTTGTTTCTTCCGGGAATAAGATCTCCTGCCTGCCTGGCTTACCCTCTGTAGTCCGGTAAAGTTCTTTCCAACTCTTTGTATCGTTGGATACTTCTACCTTAAATGATTTGGCATAGGCCTCTTCCCAGTTCAGTCCGACTCCGCTGATTACTTCTTCATTACCCAGGTCTACATAGATCCATTCATGATCTGTGGACTTACTGGCCCAGCGGGTATTCTCTTTACGGTCGTTCACAAAAGACGGCTCTCCCTGTTCCGTGGAAGAGGCAACAACTGGTTTGTCTAATGCCAGGTTTACTTTTTCCAGATTGAAGGGCATGGTAAAACAATTGACCGCCGTATTGGTAAGGGCATCGATGGTTTTAGACATACTGTATTTATCAACCTGCTTTCCATCCAGGTTATAAACTGCGGCTGTTGCTGTTAAGCCTTCCGAATCCCTGCCGGTTGTATTAATCACTTTAATGGCATTCGTAACCGGGTTCCATTGGATATGTACGGGTTCGCAGGCCTTTTTTATCCCCCAATAGGCCCCCGTAAGATCGTAGTAATAATCATAGGTCTGCCAGATCAACGACGGGTTAGACGCATTGCTCATCCAGGTCATCATTCCTGAGGCATCATCCCAGAGATGGTCTTCCCAGCCTTCGTACATGGCCTTATTTGTTTCAATATTCAGCAGTTGTGCCTTTATGCAATAGTCTTCTATTCCCTTTGGCTGGCCATACCGGGTAGCTATGCTTTGATCGTACCCGTCGGGGTTGGCGTTAAATGCCCAGGATCCAAAGAAATGCTTCTCCCACATGTCGTTCCGAGGCCACCAGTTCTCTTTGGGTATAAACTTTTTAAAGCTTTCAAAGTTGGTGAATACGGCCGAGCCTAACTCGGTGCGTAATCCCCAGCCATTATTGCCTCCCAATCCTGCAGGAAATTCGGTGAAATAATACCGCGGATCTTTGTTTGCCCAGGGACCGCTGCCCGAGAGATTGCCGGCATGCGAATTGGCCTGGTAGTATCTGTCACCTCCATCATAGGTGCGTATGTCTTCTTTTATCCAGCTGTTCAATGGCGCTTCGGGCCAGCCTTCATTATCCCCGCACCAAACGGCTATAGAAGGATGGTTCCGAAACCTCCGGATCTTTTCGATAACATTGGCGTTGAAATTACTTACATCACGGGGGAGGTTGGGGTTGGAGTTTAACCAGAAGTCATCCCATACCATAATCCCGTATTTATCGCAGGCTTCGTAAAATTCTTCATCGGTGGTCGAGCCGATCCAGTTTCGGATCATATTAAAGTTCATCTCTTTATGGAACCTTACTTTGGTATCGTACTCACTGCCCCGGCACCGCAGCATATATTCTGACATGCCCCAGTTCCCGCCTTTGATAAAGATCCGGGTTCCATTAATGGAAACATGTAAAACATTCCCTGTCGTATCATAGCTGTACTGTTTGATACCAAACTTAATATCTCTCGTATCTGATACTTTATCCCCATCCTGTACGCTTAGCTCGCAGGAATATAAATTGGGCTCCCCGTAACCATTGGGCCACCAAAGCCGGGGACTGTTGATCACCAGTTGTGAGAAATATCTTTTATCAAACTTCACCTGGGTGCTGCTATTGGCCGCAAGGGTTACTTTCTGGCTAAAGCTGATGTTGCCCGGGTTTATTACTCCTTTGACATTGGCCTGATGCTGCGCCCCGGAGTTATTTTTAACCTCCAGGGAAACGGTAAGGTTAGCCTGTGCATTGGTAGGCAGTTTAGACCGGATCCAGGGATTCTCAATGGTCAAGCTGCCGGTGTTGCTCAGATATACTTTATCTGTTATACCGGAGTTTAATCCCGGAATATAGGGCATCCAATCCCACCCCCCGCTGGAAACGTAGGTTGGAGAGGCAGCATTCGCCATAGGATGTTTGGGGACGTCGACCAAAACCGCCAGCGTTTGCCCGCCGTTCTGCTGCACCAACCGGGTGATATCGAATTTCCCGCGCTCCATAAAACCATCAAGCGATCCGAGTTTCTCTCCGTTCAGATAAATATCCGCCTTACGGTTGATGCCATTAAAATTAAGCCAGATCTTCTCTTTGGTAAAAGATTGCGGAACTTTAAACCGGGTTACATACCAATAAGGCTGGTCGAATTTGGCCTTGTCTGCTTTCCAGATATTATCGGCATAATTCGGGTCTTTCTCTAAACCGGCTTCAACATAAGAGGCATAAACGGTTCCGGGGACAACTGCGTTTACCCAGCCGGAAGTATTCACGGTACTTAAGTTAGTCTCAGGTGGGATATCAGCCTGAGGCCTGACCTTCCATACGGTATTGCTGCCGCTGTTCAAATCATAGATAAGAGGCTGGGCCAACAATGGGGTGAGAGGCAGAAACGCCGCCATAATCATGATAATCGTTTCGCGGAGAGGAACAACTGAATTTCTAAACATTGAACTGGTATATTATAAATAAAAGAACATTCATTTTTTAGCGGCGTGCGGAAATCATTACTCTTTTTTATACAGAGAAAGTTCGACAATATGAAAATATTTGACATTACCCCAGGTTTCGAGCACTTTGAACCGGATGTAGCGAACATTCTGTGTGGGTTCTGTAAATTTATAAGCATCGCCAGCCTGGGCAGTTTCCCTGTCGAGATCCGAATTCTGGCCTGTCGGCTGCCCCGATGGCTTCACTGTGATAAACTCCTGCAATTTAGTCCACGAATCCCAGCTACCATCGGAAGCCGGGTTGTTACTTCCCCAGATCTCGAACCTTTTAGGATTACCGGAATTATACAGAGCAGACATCCGCTGCCATACCCTGAGGTCCGTGAGCGATACCTGCTCACCGATATCAAACGTAAACCAGAACGGGAGGTCTTTGTCGGGAGTATGGAAACCGTTATCCTCCACTTTCCCGTCCCATATGTACGGAAGCTCCCAACCCCATGCCGAACCGATATCTCCGGGGAGATACACCGGTTTAAAGAGCGCTTTATTACATTCTACGACACTGATCACTTCAGGAAACTCATCATCGGCCATCGCATAGAACTCATCAATAGAAGTTTCTCCCAACGGCTTATACGACGACCGGTACTGAATAGACGTTCCTTTTTTATAATCAGGTATCACGACGGAAGATAAAGCGGCCGGCAGCAACACCTCAGAAGGCTCATCTGAGGTGTTCGTATATTTTATGGCCGTCGATATATTACTGGTATCGGCCTTATTGAAATTGAGCTGCAATTTGCCGTCGGAAGTGAACTGGTAAGGATTCTGCTGATCGTACTGCCGGTTTAAAAGCGTCGACCTGTAAGCTGGTCCGTATACCCGTACGTTATTTAATACCTGGCCCACGGATACATGCCCTTCATTGTCGTACGCAATCAGTGAAAAAGCATACACATATTCCTGCAGGTTCGGAATTATTACCTGCATAGACTGTCCCGGATCGTGAGATACTTCAGTCACAACCAGCGAATCAACTCCATTATTCCATTTGATCACATATCGTACGATACTCGGATCGGGACTTGGCTGCCAGACGAGCTGCACCCTCAGATTACCGGTATTGTAGGTAAAGCTTCTCGCGAGCCCCGGATAGATGATCTCTTTGTTATTCAGGTAATCCTTGTAATCGTCTGCGTATTTTTCGCAACCCGAAACGGCAAAAATCAGCGAAAGAAAAATTACAGCGTTATATATGGTTTTCATTTTTATGATCTTTAGTATTGTTAAAGATGTTACTGAACGCTCCCGTAGAATGATATCTCAATGGCATTGACATACGCCAATCCTCCCCAGGTCTGTGTAACCACAAATCGTATGAATTTGACTTCCGGTGCAGTGCTGGGCATTCTGAAATTGATACCGGCGGCTGCATATGCATTATCGGCCGCATTGGCCTGGCTGCCCGGCAGTCCCGACGGCGGACTGGGATAAACAAAATTGCCCATATTGATCCAGTCGCCCGACACGGTACCCGGGGAAGAACCAACCGGCAATTCCGAATCGCGCGGCGCATCTTCGGCCGAGCCCCAGATAGTGAATTGCCTGGCATTTTGATAACTGTACATGTCTGGCAACCTGTTCCATAATACAAAACGGCTTATTTTGGCATTGACACCCAAGCCAAAAGTACCCTGGGTAACAGGTGCCGATGTGGTGTGCCACCCCGGTTCGTTCAGGCTTCCGTCAAAGAAGTAGCGAAGTTCCCATGAGTAACCGATCGGGGCGTCGCTGCCCAGATGATACACGAAGAATTTGCTCTTGTCGAGAAGCGTTTCGAACAAGGGTGTCAGGGTAACATACCTTGTTTCCGATACGTTCCCGAACCGGTCGGAAGTATACACACCGAACTTATGTTCCGTTGCATCGAATCCTCTTATCGAAACATCTATCGTGTCGCCGCTGATATATTCCGGTTCCTGCTCTTCGTACGAATTGGTAGTGTTATTGAATGCCAGCAGGTGCACCGAAACAGGCACCCTGTTAGGGTTAAAACCGAAGAAATTAGCCCCGCCAAAATCGGGCGATATCTGCAAACCCTCATTAATCAGGATATAGTTCGGTATTTGGGGATGTACTTTGACCACTACCGGGTCGGACATAACATTGGCCCGGCTGACGGCATGAAGCGTCACTTCATATTCCTGCTCTCTGGCAAAGCCGTCGACCACAATGGTATCTTTGTAATAACTCGTTTTAGACTCCCTGACCCGGTTATCATTGATGTTATAGCGGGCCAGAACATACAGGAGGTTTTTAGAATCCGGCAGCTTATACGTGATCCTGGCTGCGCCGTTTAGATTCTCCACCTTGATGTCTGTCACAACTCCCGGCTTCGTCATGTCATCAGATATCACTTCTACGGGCGATTCGCTTTTACTGCAGGAAGCAAACGCCAGGATTGCCAGGACCGTGACCGGAAGCCACCCTGTCAGAAATCCATTATTATCTATTCTTTTCATAATCTGTATCTTACTGTTAATCCGTAACCATATTACAATTACCAATAGGGATTTTGGGTAAGGTTTTCATTGACCACAACATCTGTTGAACTAAGCGGCCATAAATAATCTTTTAACCCAAATACCGGAATGATCACCGTCCGTGGCCGGTAATAATTCACAGCATTGCCTTCATTAATGCTCCATCCCTGCAACGGCCTGCTCAGCACTTCCTGCAGCTCTTTCCAGCGGCGGAGATCCCAGCCGCTTTGTCCCTCAAAACATAACTCAATTCGTCGTTCCTGGTGAATGATCTGGCGTAACCCCTCTTTGGTATTTGGTTTTGCAGGATTTCTTGAATAAGCCGTCCAGGAAGCCCGCACGCCGTCCAGGCCGGCCCTTGCCCTTACCCTGTCGATATACTCATACACTTCCTCCGATGGACCGTCGGCTTCATTCTTTGCCTCGGCATATAACAGGTAAAGACCGGCCAACCGGATCAATGGAAGCTTAAAATCAACTGAAGTAAAATTCTGATGCATGACGGAAAGATAATTGGCGAGCTTCTTAGGCCAGTATCCTGTAATGTTCTGAGAATTCAAACTTTTGGGTCCTGCCGTAGCAAAAGGGCCTCTCGCCTCCACGTAGTAGGCCGACGATTCATTTTGTTGTCCGTTGCCAAACCACAACCCACCGTCGAAACCGATAGCCGCATAAAATCGCTGTTCCCTGTTAAAATGAGTTTTCGCCGTTTCATATCCCCGTTTCATGTAATGCTGATGCGCTTCGTCGACGGTCTGAGGATTATAACGGTTGTTATAATCCCAGGTCTTATCTTCGCTAATCGGCACTCCCTTATCCGTATAGAAAAGTTCTGTCGTTGAAATGGGGACAGCCCAGTTAGAAGGATACGTATTCGCCAGGCCGATAGCATCACTGGTGAGCTTGGGGATGGTATAACCCTGATAACTGAAACCATAATTTATCGCCCAGATCAGCTCCGGATTCTCTTCCCACCGCTGGGTAACGATCGCCTGCAGGGCTAAGACCCTTTTCAGTTCATCAGATACGGTACCAACACTCGACGTTGGCGGCTGATCACTCAATCTCAGTCCCTGTGCTTCGCACTCGGTAATGGCCTCTTTACATGCATCGGCAGCTTTTCTCCATTTTTCCGCATCATAAGAGGCCGGAAAAAGGTTTCGCCCGTCTTTATCTTTAAAGTTCGCATAATCCGGATTTCCGTTGAACAAGGGGCTGGCGGCCGTCGCCAATATTTCGGCCTTTACCGACATTGCCATAAATTTCGTGATCCGGCCAAATTCCTGCGCCCGGTTTTCTATCACCAGTGGCAGGTCGGGTATAGCCTCGTCCATCAGCGACAGCACATACTCAAACGATTCATCCAGAGTGGCCCTCTTACGTTTAGTTTCTTCGATCTCCACATCCACCGGGTTATTTTCTTTAATAAGAACAACCGGCCCGTACATCCTGATCAGGTAATAGTGATAATATGCTTTCAGAAACTTCACTTCGGCAGTCCAGCGCTTTTTTTCCGGCTCTTTCAGGTCGATGGGTTGATCCATATTCTCCAGCATAATATTGCACCTTCTGATAGCCTGATACATAGCGACACCGTTGTTGCCGCCGCTCCAGAAATCCAGGATAGGATTTCCACTGGTTTGGGTACCTCTGATCAGATTAAAACCCGTTTCATTAAAGTAGTGTGTTTCCAGGATAGGATACACAATCTCCGAGGAAAGGGTGAACCCGGCGTTACGCGTTACCTCCGAGAACCGCTGCATGGTAGAATAACAGGCAAAAAGATAATTTTCGGCCTCATTGCGGTTTCTGAACGCATAATCGAGCGTGCCCACATTATCAGGAACAATATCCAGATAATCCTTGCATGATATGGTCACTGACAGCAGCGTCAGACATATCAGTTGATAATATCGTTTCATATCTTGTATTTTATTTTGTCAGAGGTTTATATTCAGGCCCACGTTAAACACTTTCTGAATAGGATAAGCAAACCCGTTACCTGCCTGTTCAGGATCCCACAATTTAAAGGGGCTCCAGGTATACAGGTTCAATCCGTTAAAATAGATCCTGCAATTCGACAGCCTCATCCTTCTCGATAACCGCTCAGGCAGGGTATAACCTACTTCCA
This sequence comes from Sphingobacteriales bacterium, assembly GCA_015654985.1. GTDB lineage: Bacteria > Bacteroidota > Bacteroidia > Sphingobacteriales > Sphingobacteriaceae > Arcticibacter. Next base: position 10,270 of record JAATFW010000198.1, read on the forward strand.
ACGATTTCAGTCTTATAAAACTTGCATCGCGCAGCCACCAGGTACTGGGCTGCAGGTTGTTGGCTATGGCCGATGCATTGACCCCAAGCCTCGGGTACTGAGCATACAAGTCCTGGCTCTCTTCAGACCAATGACTGTCTGCAAATGCCCGGAGCACCTGTGTATTGCCATACACATAAGGATCATTGCTTGGAATAAAGGGGCTTACCTTTAAAGGATCAACAAAGAAAGAGACCCGCGTCTGCCCCTGAAAAAATGCCGACAGGTCGAACCTCTTAAGCCCGGTCGAGAAGCCAAAACCATACACAATTTCGGGCGTCTGCGGATATCCCAGGAATACAAGATCAAGATTATCGATTCTTCCATCACTATTCACGTCGCGGTACTTGATGTCGCCCCCCTGTGGCTGAATACCATTGACGATATTACCCCAGGCATCTTTCACCGTCATGATTTGTGACGGAGAGTTTCTCACTTCCTCGTCATCCACAAATAACCTCTCGGCTATATATCCATATCCACGGCTGATCGGCTGCCCGATGAAATGTCTCCAGGATTCAGCGTAGTTGGGTTCCTCAATATAAGTATACTTATTTTTGGAATACGTAAAATTACCGCGGAAAGATGCCCAAAAGCCGTTATTAAAATTCCGCCGGTAATCAACGGAAAGATCCGTTCCTTTTGAATCTACCACCCCAAGGTTGGTACTGACAGACGACTCAAGTCCTTCTGTCGAAGGAATATTCCTTTCCCGCAAAATGTCATACCTATGATTTTTATAGACCTCGGCTACGATGTTTATATTTTTCAACAGGGTAGCTTCCACTGCCAGATTGGTTTGCCTCGAAGTTTCCCAGGTAATATTCGGGTTGGCATAACTGTTTATGAATACACCTTTACGTTCGTACTGGTTACCGAAACCAAACTGGGAATAGTTAGGGCCGTCGGCCAGGTTGACATCAGACAGATAGAAGAAACGCTGATCACCGATAGCGTCATTGCCCACCAGGCCATGGCTTGCACGTACCTTAAGGCGGGTAATCAATCCGTCTGGATTCCAGAATTCTTCGTTTGACACCATCCAGGATGCACCTATGGTCGGAAAGAATCCAAACCGGTGTTCTTCCGAAAACCGCTCGGAGCCGTTATATCCAAAGTTGAACTCAGTAAAATACCTGTTCTTAAATGAATAGGTCAGTCTTCCCGCCAAACCTAAATTTCTGAAAGGAAGCGAGTAAGGCAATGTCGTATATCCCAGCCTGGGGTCTTTTGCACTTGAATACAGGGTTGACTGCATCGTCCCGATCAGCGACGAACTGATGGTATGATCGCCGAACTCCCTGCTATAATCGAACGCCGTCAGCAAATACACAAAGGTATTGGCATTGGGTTCCGTGCGGCTGTAATTCAGATATTCCGTAGCCACATTACTGCCGGTCGGCTGCTGGTTCAGCCACAACAGAGAGTACTGGTCCGTTACTTTATCGTAGGTATTGATACTGTAATAAAAGGGCCGGTAAGCGAGTTGGGAATCAAAATAAGAATACCTGTTGGTGTTAAAAATACTCCGGAATTTCAGGCCTTCCGTAACAAACTGCAGGTCCTGGTTCAGCTCGAACTGCGCCGACATCCGGGATTGCGAAAAAGTTTTA
>JAATFW010000237.1 GCA_015654985.1 Sphingobacteriales bacterium
AGTTGAAAGTTGAAAGTTGCGGGTTGCGGGTTGAAAGTTGAAAATAGAAAATGTAAAGTTGAAAGTTGAGGGTCTGGGCGCTAAAGTATGGTTGAAATAATAAGTTTTAAGCCGGGCTTACATTACGCATCGCAAATCTCACACTGGTATTACAACTAAAAATTCAGCTCCACGTGCTACGCTTCACACCCTTTAACCCACTGACAGTACAACACATTCCCAACGCACCTTTTATGGTCAGGGAACAAATATGCTGTGAATTAAATACATTTCTGAAAATCGCGGTAAGCCTACAACCCGCAACCCGCAACCCGCAACCCGCAACCCGCACCTTTCAACTTTCAACTTTCTACTTTCTACTTTCTACTTTCAACCCGCAACGTTCAACCTACAACCCGCAACCCTACTTCCCTTCCTTCGCCTTCTTTTTGAAAAATCCTCTTAATAAGAAATTGTGCTGAAGGGCCTCGAGGTTTTCATCGAGTTTTTTGGAGCTTGTTTCCAGGTTGATGATCGTTTTTCTCAGGCTTTCCGCCGATTGCTGGTCGTTCAGAAGAAGTCCTGCCGGATTATCCTTCTCAGTTAGCTTTTTCCCTGCGTTATCAAGACTTGCGGCCAGAGAGGATGCCGAGGCTGAAAACTTTTGGATGCCTGCCACAGAAGTCCTTAAATTGCCAAAAACAACGGTATCGGTAAGCAGTTCATCTACAAGGCCGCCTTTGGTATTTAATTTAGTGGAGAACCGGGAAAGAGATACTGCAGTATTGTTTATATTCCGGGAGGCTGCGCTAAGACCGGCCATGGTGCTCTGAAGGTTAAGAGCCATACCAGAATCAGAAACAAGAGCTCCGAGAGCCCCTTCCCCTTTGGCGATCTTAGAGCTAATTACCTTAAGGTTGGCCGTAATATCGATCAGGTTCCTGTTATTTACCTGAAGATCAGCTAACATCTGATCGGTGCTAACTGCATTTTTAACACGAATAATATCTCCGCTTTCTACAATAGGAAGAGAGGGCGTTCCGCCATCTATCACGATGATCCGGTTCCCGATCAAGCTTTCAGAGCTGATCTGGGCGAAGGCATTTTTATGTATATACTTTTGTGCATCTTCCTCGATGCTCATCCGTATCCTTACCTGCGAATTGCCATAAAAATCTATTTTCTTAACAGTCCCCACCTTCACGCCCGAGAACCAAACGTTATTTCCGCTCTTCAGCCCGGCAACGTCATTAAAAACGGCATTCAGTTCAATGCTTTTAACAAAACGTTTCTGCTGGCCGGCAAGGGTAAAAATTCCTCCAACAAAAACTATTATTCCCAGAAGCACGAAAATTCCTACTATTACCGACCGTTTATTTTCTGTAGTTTCCATTTAAACTGTAAAATTATAATTATAAAATGTTTTTATCCTTTCGTCATCTGTATTAAACACCTCTTCAAATGTTCCCTGGCGTTCAAAGCGGCCCTCCAGAAGCATCATAATCCTGTCGCCTGTAGACTTTGCACAGGTAAGATCGTGAGTAATGATGATTGAAGAAGTGTTGTAGCGTTCCTGTACTTCATTGATCAGGTTATTAATGTCAATGCAGGTAATGGGATCAAGACCTGCTGTTGGCTCGTCATAAAGCATGATTGAAGGCCTCATAATAAGAGTCCTGGCAATTCCTATCCTCTTTCGCTGGCCCCCGGAAAGCTCAGAAGGCATCTGATTGAGAGTTTGAAGCAGACCAACCCCATCCAGTACATCTTCGATGGCAAGATCTATTTCTTTGCGGCTAAGATGCTTTGAATTTCTCACCAGGGGAAATTCGAGGTTTTCCTTAACAGTCATACTATCATAAAGGGCACTGCTCTGAAACGAAAATCCAATTTTTAAACGCAGCTCCTGTAATTCGGCAGGGGCAAGCTTATCGACTTCCATGCCGAGCACATTAACCATTCCGTCATCGGGCTTCAGAAGGCCTGATATCACCTTAATCAATACCGATTTTCCTGTACCCGAACGGCCGAGAACTACCAGGTTTTCTCCCTGGTAAAGCTCCAGGTCAATTCCCTTTAATACATCAAGATCGCCAAAAGATTTTTTAAGTCCCTTTATAGAGATAACGTGTTTTGACCGGTCAATAGGGGCTGTTTTCTTTTCCATTATCTGATTGCATTCACTACCTGTACAACAAGTATTTCTTCAATAAAAATAAGAAACATAGATACCACTACGGCAGAATTGGCCGCTTTACCAACACCTTCTGTTCCTTTCGACGAATTAAAGCCCTGGTAGCAACCTACCGTACCGATAGTAAAACCAAAAACCGTGGCTTTAAAAAGGGAAGCAAACAGGTCAAGAAAAGAGATGCTCTTAAATGCATCCTCTATAAAGACTGATAAGCTGGTCTGTTCATTCTGGCTTACATTAATAAAAGAGCCGAGCATTCCAACCAGGCCGGTATACACCGCCAGGATCGGGATCATAAAGGTTGTAGCAACAATCCGGGTTACTACCAGGAATTTGAAGGGATTAGTTGCCGAAACTTCCATGGCATCGATCTGTTCTGTAACTTTCATTGATCCAAGTTCAGCACCTATATTCGATCCTACCTTTCCCGCGGCAATTAATGCAGTTACCAGGGGAGCTAAAGCACGGATAATTGCAATGGCAACCAGGCTGGGCAACCAGGAGGCTGCACCAAATTCTGCAAGAGAGGGCCGCGACTGTTTGGTAAATACCAGTCCGGTTATAAAACCGGTAAGAGTAATTAAAGCGAGCGACTTATATCCAACTTCATAACACTGCCGCACCATTTCTTTAAACTCAAAAGGGGGCAGGAAAACTTCCCTGAAGAAACGCATGATAAATTTATAGACATCGCTAAGCTGTAAAAAAAGCTTATCTAATCGTTTGGATACTATATATTTACCAGACCTCTTCATTCTTATATAACAGTTAAAACATTGAATGTTTAAAATCAATAGCTGAATGTTATTGAATTAAAGCTTTCAGGCGGATATCCTTATAGGATTACTGACCATTTGACTTTCAAGGAAAGAAAGTCCGGAGCCTGAAATGCCGCGCAAACTTAAGTGAAAATTAAAAAACATCCGTATTAATAATATCATTTTTAATAAAAAAGCGATAAGTTCTCAGTAACAGGCCCTTAACTTGCCCTATACAGGGGCATAATGCTTCAGATATCCCGGCCCGGGTTTAAAGTCCTTATAAAACTTTCAGTTTTAAACATCCGGGCAATCGCTTGTTTATCTATAGTCAAAAGCCGGCACAAAGGCCCATGATCTGTCAGCTTTCTAAACCCCTGCCGGTTTTGTGCTGAAGTTCGTCTATTCGTTTAGATGCTTCTGCTTTGGTTAATTTATCATTAAAAGGCTCTCCTGCTTCATCCGAAAGGGTTTTAAGGTACGAGTGCTGTGCTCCGGTCATCGGTTCATCGCCTGTTGTCCATTCATCAGGGTCTTTTACCGTATTAGAACCCTTTACCGGAGTTTCATGGCTTTCTGAAAATTCATTCTCTCCTTTTGACGGTTTATTTTCTTTGTTATTCATAATTAAGTAATTCTGTTTTTGATTAACTATTAAGTCATCACATTGTTTAGTATTGCTAATGTTTTTAGCATATTTGTATATGCCTTTTGAAAACAACAACGATTACTTTAAGGGCCGGGGGGCCCAGGTTAACACTCATAATAAGTTCCTGAAAAATAAGTATGTTACTGAACATATAGAGGGCTTAGACGAAATGCTTTATGAAAATACGGCAACGCAGATCATTGAAACATTTCCAAAATCCATTGTCAGCATTTCCGACAGTCCGGATATCTCCTTTAAATACTCCATCAACCCCTATCAGGGCTGCGAACATGGCTGCCTTTACTGCTATGCAAGAAATTCGCATGAGTACTGGGGTTTTAGCGCCGGACTTGATTTTGAACGAAAAATTATAGTAAAAAGAAATGCCGCTGAGTTACTTGAAAAGTTTTTTAATAAGCCGGGGTACAAGCCTATGCCAATTATACTTTCGGGGAATACTGATTGTTATCAGCCTCTTGAACGAAAATTAAGAATAACCAGGTCGCTGCTTGAAGTATTTTTAAAATATAAGCACCCGGTAAGCATCATCAGTAAAAACAACCTGGTAGTAAGAGACACTGATCTTCTTAAAGAGCTCGCAAAGTTGAACCTGGTAAACGTAACCGTAACAATAACCTCTTTAAACGAAAGTGTGAGGCAGAAACTTGAACCACGTACAGTAACGGCAAAGAGTAAGCTTATGGTTATAAACAAGTTTGCTTCTGAAAATATCCCGGTAAGAGTGATGATGGGTCCCATTATCCCCGGATTGACCAGCGATGAAATACCTGCCCTGATTAAAGCGGCGGCAGATGAAGGAGCATCAGAGGCTATCTTCACATTGATCAGGCTAAACGGAGCCATAGGAGAGATCTTCAGCGACTGGATCCATAAGGCATACCCCGACCGGGCCGAAAAAGTGCTGAACCTCATAGCTTCATGCCATGGAGGGAAACTAAATGACAGCCGCTGGGGGAACAGGATGAGAGGAGATGGAAAAGTAGCTGAAAGCATCCATCAGCTTTTCAGAATATCGGTAAACCGCTTCCTCAAAGGCCGGTCGCTTCCGAAACTCAGCCTGGATCATTTTACACCGGCAGCGGGAAAACAGACGAGCTTATTTTAAGAAAAAGTACGGGATGGTCGTTTCAGGCCGGAAAGTCAAAAATGAATAAAAAAAACAAAAGCACCTTCATGCAGATGCTTTTGTTCTTTATATTTCATCTATAAAACTTTTCTTTAAAGGAAGATGAGAGACCAATAACTTAGTTCATTCTAAAATTTGGTCAGACCAGAATCCAGCTTCAGCAGTTCTGGTCTCCGGCTTCCCGGATTCAATCTCCGGATTTTATCCTTCTGCAACTTCCTGATGTTCGGCGGTCAAAGCCTCATCAACAAGGATACGTCCGCAATGCTCACATACGATGATCTTTTTATGCTGACGGATATCAAGCTGACGCTGAGGAGGGATCTGATTAAAACATCCTGAACACGAATCACGCTGGATCGTAACCACAGCAAGACCATTCTTGGCATTGTTACGAAGGCGGTTGTAAGCAGTAAGCAGACGCTCGTCGATATAAACTTCAGCATCTTTTGCTTTAGCGCTTAATTCCTGCTCTTCTTTTTCAGTCTCAGAGGTAATATTATTAAGTTCAGCCCTTTTCCCTTCAAGGTCTTTCCTGCGTTCATCAAGATCGGCAATCGCTTTTTCGTAAACCTGAGTTTTATTGGTTATCTCGAAGCCGAATTCTTTGATCTTCTTCTCGCACACCTGAATCTCAAGACCCTGAATCTCTATTTCTTTCGAAATAGCATCATATTCACGGTTATTTTTTACTTCATTAAGCTGAGCCTCATATTTCTTAATATTAGCCTGAGAATCCCTGATCATGTTTTTCCTGGAAATGATCGAGTCTTCCAGGTCATCAAGCTCTGCTTTAATTTTTTGTATACGGGTTTCCAGACCGGCAACCTCATCCTCAAGATCGGCTACTTCCATAGGAAGTTCACCCCTTACCTGCCTGATTTTATCAATTTTAGTATGGATGGTTTGCAGTTCGTATAAAGCC